>CAZSLR010000019.1:0-18320 GCA_964607635.1 uncultured Oscillospiraceae bacterium | reverse complement strand
TATCCGTCTGGTTTGGTCCAGTGCTTCCGCGCTGGCGATTGTGCCAGTCCAGGACTTGCTTGGCTACGGCAGCGATACGCGTATGAATATGCCCGGAATCGGCAGCGGACAGTGGCGCTACCGCATTACCTCTAATGACCTCGCGAAAATAGATCGGTCCTGGGTAAACAACCTGAACAAAACCTACAGACGGGCACGCAAGAACAAACCAGCTGAAGTTAACTGATCCTATTTTCTCAGCACATACTGGCAAAAGCAGAAATATCTTGAGGATTTGAAATTGTTTCTCTATAATGAATAAATGTGTTATTGCATAAGAAAGGACGTGCTAAAGGATTATGGCAAAAAGATCGTTTGCCAGAGCCGGTGTTAAGGCTAGACCTATTACATTTTTCATCGTCTCAGGCATCATACTCCTGGCTCTGCTGCTTACGTGGACGGGGCTGACCCTGCCGGTACCCGGTTCCGATGATATTATCGAGATCAAGGGCGCCCGCGACATTCGTTTCGGTATCGATATTGTTGGAGGTGTAGAAGCAGTTTTCGCACCCAAGGATTACGATGGTGAACCAAGTGCTGAGGATCTGGCATCCGCCAGAAGCGTACTTGAGCTACGTATGGATAATCTCCAGATCCTGGATCGTGAGATTACCGTAGAACGCAGCAGAGGAAGAATAATTGTACGTTTCCCCTGGAAATCGGGTGAGACTGAGTTTAATCCTGAGCAGGCTCTGATCGAGCTGGGCGAGATGGCTAAGCTGACCTTCCGCGATCCTGATGGCAAGGTCGTTCTTGACGGTACTGATATCGCTAAGAGCATGGCCGGATATGATCCCACAAATAATGAACCTATCGTTCAGCTGGAGATGACCTCGACAGGCGCCGATAAGTTCGGCGAAGCTACTGAACGACTTGTTGGCAAGCCGATTTCTATTTACATGGATGAAACGATGATCTCGTCTCCGACAGTTAATCAGGCTATTTATACCGGCAGTGCTGTAATCGAGAATATCGAGTCAGCCGAGGAAGCACTTGACCTGGCTGAGAAGATCAATGCCGGTGCTCTGCCCTTCGCGCTGGAAGCTATCAGCAGCAGCACGATCAGCCCTACTATGGGCCGTGGTGCACTTAATGTAATGCTGCAGGCCGGTCTGATTGCTTTTGCCGCGATCTGCGTCTTCATGCTGCTTTACTACAGACTTCCTGGCTTCGTTGCTTGTATCGCACTCTTAGGCCAGGTAGTAGGCATCCTGCTGGCAATATCTATCCCTCAGCAGACTCTGACGCTTCAGGGTATTGCAGGTATCATATTGTCGATCGGTATGGGTGTTGATGCCAATGTCATTATCGCGGAGAGGATCAAGGAGGAGCTCAATGAGGGCTGTTCACTTCCAACCGCGATTTCAAATGGCTTCACCAGAGCCTTCTCAGCTGTTCTTGACGGTAACGTAACGGTTGCCATAGCCGCGATCATTCTGATGATCTTCGGTTCAGGCTCCATGCTTTCCTTCGGTTATTCGCTGCTGACCGGTGTCATTCTAAACGCTATAACCGGTGTCACGGCATCTCGTCTGATGACAGGTGCGCTCAGCGGTATGAAGCCTTTCAGAAAAGAATGGCTTTATGGCAAGAGGAGGGCAAAAGCAAGTGTTTAAATTTTACAAGAATCGCCGCATATTTTTCGGCCTGTCAATAATTATAATAGTTGCCGGTATTGTTGCTTCTCTGGTATTTGGCGTGAATCTTGATATTGAGTTCAAGGGCGGCAGTATCCTTAAGTACAGCTTCGTTGGTGATATAGATCTAAATGACGCTGAAAACGTAATAGGTGACGCTATCGGTCAGAATGTCAGCTGTCAGATAACAAGCAGCATAGCTGATGATTCGACCGACCTGGTCGTAAATGTATCCGGTGATGAGGCTCTTTCTCCTGAAGGTATGGCCAAGCTGATCGCGGCTCTCCAGGAGAATTATCCAGAGAACAATTTTGAGTTCCAGAACGCTGATCTCGTTAGTCCCTTCATCGGCAGAGAGCTGCTACAGAACGGTATAATCGCGATCCTGATCGCTTCGGTCCTGATCGTTATCTATGTCTGGATCAGATTCCGCAGCATGTCAGGACCTTCGGCCGGTGTCATGGCACTGGTAGCGCTTCTGCACGATATACTTATCGCGTTCTTCGTTTTCGTATTCGTACGTGCGCCTATCAATGAGGCTCTGGTTGCTGTTGTTCTTACGATACTAGGTTTCTCGATCAATGATACGATCGTTATATATGACCGAATCAGAGAGAATGAGAGACTGACAAAGGGCAAAATGCCGCTGTCTGACCTGGTTGATCTGTCTATTAATCAATCACTAACCAGATCTATAAATACATCGTTATGTACGTTCGGTGCTATTCTTGTCGCTTATATATTCGCGGTTATCTATGGCATTGACAGCATCAAGGAATTTGCTCTGCCGATGATGATCGGTGTTATCAGTGGTACATATTCAACCATATTCCTGGCCGGCCCGCTCTGGGTCATGTGGAAGACCCGCAACGGCAGAACAGGCTATGAGCATTAATTTGATCTCAAATAGCTGAATTGAACCAATAAAACAATTTGTGATTAGAGACCGTCCCGATAAAACCGGGGCGGTTTTTTCTGTTTGATCATTGACAGCGCTAAACGTTTCGCGATATTATCGTAGATGTAATGCAGACTGTCCTGAAATGATCGCGGAAGCAGAAGCATATCGCTGTTTCAGGCATGATTATTGCTTAAGGGGTAAATTGATATGGTTATTCTTCTAGGTATTGATGTTGGGACTTCTGCCTGCAAAACAGCTGCTTTTGACGCGGAAAACGGCAGAGTCATTGCCAGCAGTACACAGGATTATCCGGTGTACCATCCCAAGCCAGGTTATGTTGAGCAAGACGCTAATGATTGGTGGGAAGCTGTTTGCAAGGGTATCAAGGATCTATGCAGCAAAGGCGTCGATGCTTCACAGATCGCGGCTGTAGGTATTGATGGTCAGAGCTGGTCCTGTATTCCGATTGACAAAGATGGAGAAGTACTGGCCAGAACGCCAATTTGGATGGATACACGAGCCGATGAGCTGGCCCGTGAGGTTGAGTCACAGATCGGTGCCGAGAGAATTTTCAAGGTATCCAGCAATCCGTTTAAGCCAAGCTATGTAACTCCAAAATTTTTGCATATGCAGAAGTATCAGCCGGAGCTGATAGCGAAAACAGATAAAATAATCGGCAGCAATTCTTTTATAGCCTTCAGATTGACCGGAGCTGTCACTCATGATTATTCCCAGGGCTATGCCTGGCACTTTTTCAACGAAGCAAAGCTTGAATATGATAAGGAACTGGCAGCAGATCTTGGTGTAGATATGCGTTATCTGCCCGATCTGGTTTCTTCAGATACAATTGTCGGCAAGGTAACAGCTGAGGCCGCTGCTTTGACTGGCTTACTGGCTGGAACACCTGTTGTTGCCGGTGGTCTGGACGCGGCCTGTGGTACATTGGGCGCCGGTGTCTGCAAGCCTGGACAAACGCAGGAGCAAGGCGGACAGGCAGGTGGTATGTCGATCTGTGTAGACAGTGCTCTGGCTCATCCACAGCTGATCCTCAGCCCGCATCTCGTGCCTGGTCAGTGGCTGCTGCAAGGTGGCACTGTTGGCGGTGGCGGTACGCTTGCCTGGTTTTCGCGTGAGCTCGGTGCTGCGGAAGAACAAATCGGCCGTGAGAACGGCCTGCCGGCTTTTGCCGTGATGGATGATGAGGCTTCCGCCTCACCGCTTGGCAGTAAGGGTATGATCTATCTGCCATATATGTCAGGGGAACGCAGTCCGCTCTGGGATGCCAAGGCGCAGGGTGTGTTCTTCGGACTTGGCTATGATAAAACCAGAGGTGATATGATCAGAGCGATACTTGAAGGCACAGCCTTCGCGCTTGAACATAATGTCAGAGTCGCGCGGACTGTCGGTGCCGAGGTCTCTGAGTTCAGGGCCATGGGTGGTGCTGCCAATTCAAGAATCTGGACACAGATCAAGGCCGACATAACCGGCAAGCCTTTTGTCGTGCCGGCAGCAGATACCGCTACTACATGGGGCGCGGCGATCGTGGCAGGTGTTGGTGCGGGTGTTTACGCTTCCTACGATGAAGCAGTTGATAAAACGATCAGTATTCAGCGTTCGCATCAGCCTGATATGGATAAGCATCAGGCATATGAGCCATATTATGAGATCTATGAATCACTTTATCCAACGCTCAAAGATACAATGCATAAGCTGGCGGATCTAAAAAACAGCGGTGCTGATAACTAAATTAACAGAGAGCTGTTAAGGCTCAGAAATATGCGAGGTAAATGTAAGATGAAAGCTGGAGTTTTGTACGCGAAGGATGATATCAGATATGCTGACTGGCCCGATTTCACACCGGGACCGGGCATGATCAAGGTGAAGATGCGTGTTTGCGGTATTTGCGGTAGTGATCTGCCACGTGTGCTGGGTGACGCGGCACATTTTTATCCGGTAATACTAGGGCATGAGTTCTCAGGTGAGGTTGTCGAGATCGGCGATGGCGTTGACACGATCAAGCCAGGCGATAGAGTCGCCGGAGCTCCTCTGATGCCATGCCTGAAATGTGATGACTGTCAGCAGGGCAATTACGCGCTCTGTCGTCACTACGGCTTCGTAGGCTCAAGACAGCCGGGTGCTTTTGCCGAATATGTTGAGATTCCTGCGCGCAACGCCATTGTATTCGGAGAGAATGTTACCTTCGAACAGGGTGCGCTCTTCGAGCCTTCGACTGTTGCTATACACGGTTTGCTACATGCTGATTTTCGTGGCGGCTGCGACGTAGCTATTCTTGGTGGCGGCAATATCGGCATCCTGGCAATGCAATGGGCAAATATTCTCGGTGCGAAATCAGTTACTGTTTTGGACATAGATGATGACAGACTTGCTCTGGCCGGACGCCTCGGTGCTGATCATATGATCAATACAAAGGATGCCGATTATCTGGCACAAGCCATGGAGCTGACAGCTGATCATGGCTATGATTTCGTATTCGAAACCGCTGGACAACCGGCTACGATCAAAATCGGCTATGAGCTCACAGCGGGGAAAGGTACGCTCTGCTGCATTGGTACGCCTAGCAGACCAGTCGAATTCAGCCCCGAGCTGTGGGAAAAAATGAATAGACGCGAGTTCAAGGTGACCGGCTCCTGGATGAGCTATTCAGCACCCTTCCCGGGCCGTGAATGGACAATGACCGCTCATTATTTCGGCACCGGTGAACTGAAGCTTGAGGACAGCATGGTCTTCAAGCGTATGCCTCTTTCTCAAATATCCGAGGCCTTCGATATGTTCAGGACACCAGGCTTGGTAAAAGGCAAGATACTTCTTACAAATGATTGATTTATATTAATATGCCGCTAGCTCAGGGGAGCTCGTGTACATATCAAGGGAGATAAAATAAATGAGCAAGATTTTATTGGAAATGGTTCGTAAACAGAAGCAAGGAACAGCAGTTGGTATATATTCGGCCTGCACAGCCAATGAGTTCGCGCTGCGTGCCGTACTAAGACGTGCGCTTGCCACCAATCAGCCGGCGCTGATCGAGGCAACAGCCAATCAGGTTGACCAGAATGGCGGCTATACCGGCATGAAACCGGCTGATTTTGCCGCCTATGTGCTTAACCTGGCAGTAGAGGAAGCTTTCCCTGAGGATCGTTTGATTCTTGGTGGAGATCATTTAGGTCCTCTGACCAGAACCAATTTGCCAGAGAAAGAAGCAATGCAATATGCCGCCGAGCTTGTTAGACAGTATGTTCTGGCGGGCTTCACCAAGATCCATCTTGATACCTCTATGCGTCTGGCTGATGATGACATAAACGCCAGATTGGCAGATGAAACGATCGCTGCCCGCGGCGCCGAACTATGTTTGGTCGCGGAGCAGGCTTACAAGGAGCTGCTCGTGGACAAGCCGCAGGCTGAAGCCCCGGTATATATCATCGGCAGCGAGGTGCCTATTCCCGGAGGCGCGCAATCTGCAGAAGAATCAATTAACGTAACCTCTCCTGAGGACTGCAGACGTACGCTTGCCACCTTCGAGAGCATTTTCCGCGGGCAGGGTCTCGATTCAGCATGGGACCGTGTAATTGGACTTGTTGTTCAGCCCGGTGTAGAGTTCGGCGACAGCGAGGTCCATGAATATGACCGTCTTAAGGCGAGCTCTCTTACGGCCGCGCTTGCGGATTGGCATCAGGGTGTTTTCGAGGGACACTCAACTGATTATCAGACTCCTCGCTGCTTAAGAGAAATGGTTGAGGATGGAATTGCCATACTGAAGGTCGGACCGGCTTTGACCTTTGCGCTGAGAGAGGCAATTTTCGCTCTTGAATCTATCGAGAAGGAGCTGCTGAGCGAATCTGCTTCTGGTATAAGACTCTCCGATTTCCGTAATGTGCTTGAGAGCAGAATGCTGGCTGAGCCGGCCAATTGGCAGAAGCATTATCATGGTGATAGCAAGCAGCTCGCTTTTGCCCGTGCCTTCAGCTTCTCAGATAGAGCACGCTATTATCTGCCTGACAGACAGGTTGATGCCGCAATTCATCAGCTGATCAGTAATCTGGATGGTGTTGAGATTCCTATGAGCATTCTCAGCCAGTATATGCCGTGGTCATATCAGGCCATGAGAGCAGGACGTATAAGTGCCAAGCCTCAAGAGCTGCTGCTCGAGCATATTGGTCATTACATAGACGAGTATCTTTTTGCCGTTATACCTGACGCAAAAATCTGATCAGGAGGATCAAGTCCATGGCTGCTACGATCAAAGATGTTGCCAGATTGGCAGGACTATCGATTGCTACCGTTTCAAAGTATATCAACGGCGGACATGTTATCGATGCCAACAGCGTCGCTATAGAGAAGGCGATCAAGGTTCTGGACTATCGCGTAAATACGATGGCACGTGGACTTAAAACCAGAAAAACAAAGAGCATCGGTGTTTTGATTCCGAGCGTTAGAATGGTTTTCTGCATGGATATTATATCAGCAATAGAGGATGAGCTGAGCCGCGAGGATTTCAGCACACTTATTTGTGACTGTCAGGGCAGACCAGAGCAAGAAGCTGTAAAAATCGAGTTTCTGCTGGAGAAGCAGGTAGACGGCATCATCATGATGCCGTCCTCAAACTCTTCAGAGGCTGCCAGAAGAGCTTCTCTTGCGGGCGTTCCGGTTATTCTGGTGGACAGGCGTTTCAACACTATGGATTGTGACCGGGTTCTGGTTGATAATCAGCAGTTGGCCGAGGACGCTACTACAGAGCTGCTGCAGGCAGGTCATAAACGAATTGGCATCATCTGTGGCCCGGAGGATATCTACACAACTGTTCAGAGGCTTAATGGCTATCATCAGGCTTATAAGAAGGCTGGCCTCGAAGCTGCTGCCGATTGTATCTGCTTCAGTGATTACAGTCTTGAGGGCGGTTACAAAGCGCTTGATAATCTCATGGAGTTGACAGAACCACCGACAGCTGTTTTGGCAACTAATTATGAAACGACCATCGGTTCAGTAATGGCGATCAACCGAGCCGGGCTGAAAATACCGGAGGATCTGTCCTTTGTCGGTTTTGACAGTCTTGATATGTCAACACTTGTAACGCCAACACTGACAATGGCCATGCAGCCGGTACAGGAAATTGGTGAGCAGGCAGCCAAGCTGATGCTGCGCAGACTTGACCCTCAATCAAGCAATAAAAAGAGCGAGTCTGATCAGACCCGCTCTGACTATGAGCATATAGGTGAAGAAATAATTCTTGCCGGTAAAATTAACCGCGGTGCCTCGATCAGAGCTCTCTGATCAGCTTAAACGCGTCTTGAGTATATGGTTCAATCAAATTTGTCTCGAACTGCAGCCAGCTCTGTCTGGAAACCGCAAGAGAGGCACAGGCTATGCCTCTGGCCAGACTGTGCTTGTGATCTAAGCCACTGCATTGTCCGGATAGATAGCCTGCGAGCAGACTATCGCCGGCACCAGTAGTGCTTAGAGCTTTGACCTCAAGAGAGCCAGCTGTCAAAACAATGAGCTTATTAGCTTTTTCTGATGAGCGGGTAAAGAGTAGAGAACCCGATCGGCCATTGGACAGCAGGATAGCTTTCAAGGGATACTTGCTCATCAGCTTCCAGCAGTCACTAATAGCAAGCTCAATATTATCATAATCCTCAACACAGCAGCCTGTAAGCAGGGCCAGCTCCGCAAGATTTGGTTTGATCAGATCTGCGCCGGCCGCCAGAGCATATTCAAGTGGGCTGCCTTCGGCATCTACTGCCACGAAGCAGTCAGGTGATACTTGCTTGCAAATATTAATCAGATGTCCATAAGTATCCGTAGGCAGGCCGGGCGGCAGACTGCCCGCGAAAACCATAGAATCATACTCCACAGCCCATTCTCGAATCTTAGTGACTAGCTTGTCCAGCAGCTTCGTGCTGTATGAACCAAGCTCGAAGCCCGGTTCATTTATATCAGTAGTTTGTCGATCTGCAGTTGTGACCAGCTTGGTATTTGTCCTGGTCTTACCAGGAACAGGCAGCCAATTAGTAAGAAACCGCTCTCTGGTCATCAGAGCCTCTGTTACTGCGAGATTGTCATTACCTAGCAATCCTCCGGCCATGACATCAACACCACAAAGCTCTAGAATTCTGGCTACATTTACACCCTTGCCGCCTATATCTTCATTAGCAGATATCGCTCTATTAACCTGGCCATAGGCGAAGCTCTCCAACCTGACCGTTCGATCAATAGCCGGATTAAGAGTAATCGTGACAACACGCTTGCTGACGTCAGTTAGGGTCATCAGATGGCTCCTTTGTGACTTATTGCTTCCTTGGGTATATTTCTATCCACAGATTTTCTGATTGGGATCCAGACCGCACGTGCTATCGCGAAATCGATCAAGCTGTGTATGACTGTACCCACGCCGACCAGCCCGATGACTGTAATCAGGAAGCTCCTGGCATAATAGCCCTCAGGCATGCTGCTGCCAAAATAGAATGGCATTACCACAAGAACTTCAGTTAATCCGTGAATCACGCTGATCACAAAGGCAAAAGCCACCATCCTCAGCTTATTGTCAAGCAGCTGTGGGCTCTTCTTAAGTACATAGGCGCCGATCGCGACAAAAACCAGATGCGATGCGGCACGAATGACAATAACTATCGGAAAACCGCCGAGCAGAAATCCAAGAGCAGCAAGAGCCGCCACAGCCAGAGCAATTGCCGGTGAGATAAACATCGCGACAAAAATGGCTACATGACTGGCCAACGTAAAAGACGCAGGCTCCAAAACTATCCTGAATGGTGAAAACATCGGTATGATGATACTGATCGCGCTCAGCATAGCGGCTATGACCATTGACTTCAATTTCTGAGAATTCATTTTTGTTCCTCCAGGCTCTCTACTAATCAAGACAAGTGTCAAGACACTTGTCTTGTGTAATATAAACCTGAGATCAGAATCTGTCAATCAAAAAGATAACCCTTTTTCCGCAGAGCATTGACAATTCTATCGAATGTACTTCTATCAGGACAATTTACAGTGTGAAGATGCACGCCATCAGTTACGCGCGATAGCGGCTGAGCCTGCTCCTGGTCAACCTTGCGTACAAACTGATCAACATCATATCGAGAGCTCAGCTCCAATTTGCCGGTCAACTGTCCATAGATCGCATGGTCAACTATAACATCAAGCACACGCCCACCAAGATCAACGATCGTATAGAGCTCATCGTGCATTGCTTCTGAGCTGTGCTTACAGGCTATTGTGCCTGTATAACCATCATGAATATCCGACTTCATAATATAGCCGCGCGGGGTGGCATTAATATCAATTCCCGAGGCCCGCAGCAGGGCGATATCACCAACGATAACCTGTCTGCTGACATCAAATTCACTAGCCAGACGCGTGGCGCTGATCGGCCCGACGGACTGATTGAGTAAATCTGCGATTTTGTTTCTTCTGTCTGAGGACTGCATGCAGCACACCTCCATTGTCATTTGCCTATTCTGGTTCGATACTACCATATTAGTCAGTAAGCTACCATATTGCCAGTTGTTTTTCCGACATTATCACATCTGTATGATTGAGTTTCCATATTGTATAATTGGTTTTATGAAAACGGTGAAAAGATTTATCAGCTATTACAAACCATATAAGAAAGCTCTGGTCATGGATCTGCTATGTGCCAGTACTGTTTCTGGTGTCGATTTGATAATTCCCTTACTCATAAATTATGTGATTTATACAGTTCTGGTTCAATCTGACATGGAGCGAATGACTATGCTGCTGCTGCAGACCGCGATCGGTTTGCTGGCTCTGTATCTGGTTAGAATGTTCGCTCAATATTATGTTACCTCCTGGGGCCATATCATGGGTGCGAGGATGGAAACAGATATGCGTGATCAGCTGTTCTCGCATTATGAGAAGCTGTCATTCTCCTATTATGACAAGAATCCAACCGGCAAGATGATGTCACGTCTGATATCCGACTTATTCGATATTTCCGAGCTGGCTCATCACGGTCCGGAGGATATTTTTATTTCTGTTGTTAAGCTTACAGGTGCTTTTATTATTCTCAGCAATATTAATTTCCGCGTGACTGCCGCTTTGCTTGGCGTTACAGTCCTGATGTTTGCCTTCGCGCTGTTCTATAATCGCAGGATGCGTCGTGTGTTCATGGAAAACAGGAAGAAGATCGCTGATGTCAACGCTGTCGTGCAGGATAGTCTATCAGGCATCCGTACGGTCCAGTCTTTTGCCAATGAGGATATTGAGAGAGAAAAATTCTATCAGGGCAATCAGCGTTTTCTGGAAACCAAGAAGAACAGCTATTTGACCATGGGTCGCTATTTCGCGACTAATACAATGATGCAGGGCATGATGTACCTGACTGTGTTGGGTACCGGTGGTTTGCTGGTCATCAGATCTGGCATGTCCGCTGATAGTATCATCCTTTACATACTATATATCAACACCTTCCTGGATCCGATCAATCGCCTGATCAATTTTACTGAGCAGTTCCTGAAGGGCATAACCGGATTTGAGCGCATGCTGGAGGTGTTGGATACTGAGCCTGATATTCAGGACAGGGAAGGTGCCAAGCCTGCCGGTCAGCTGTTGGGCGATATCGAATTCGATAATGTCTCATTTTCCTATGATGAGGACTCAGTCGTGCTTGACAGGATTGATCTCAAGATTCCACATGGCCGCACGATCGCTCTTGTCGGGCCGTCAGGTGCCGGTAAAACGACCTTCTGTTCATTGATACCTCGTTTTTATGAGGTAACAGGCGGAAGTATCCTGATAGATGGCAATGATGTCAGAGACTATACACTTGAGTCACTGCGTAATAATATTGGCATCGTGCAGCAGGATGTATATATGTTCAACAGCAATATTCGCGACAATATCGCTTACGGCAAGCCTGACGCTTCCGATGAAGAAATCGAGGAAGCGGCCCGCAAGGCTAATATACATGATTTCATTGCGTCCTTACCGGACGGCTATGATACACTTGTAGGCGAGAGAGGTGTCAGGTTCTCCGGCGGTCAGAAGCAGCGTCTGTCGATTGCCAGGGTATTCTTGAAAAACCCGCCGATTCTTATTTTCGATGAAGCGACCTCTGCGCTCGACAATGAGAGTGAGAAGTATATTCAGCAGGCAATGCAGACACTGGCAAAAGAACGCACCACCTTCGTTATCGCGCATCGTCTCAGTACGATCAGGCATGCTGACGAGATAATTGTGCTTACAGAGCAAGGGCTGCACGAACGCGGAAATCACGAACAGCTTATGGCTGCCGGCGGGGTCTATGCCGGGCTGTACAATATGCAGTTTGGAGCATGATTTCCAGGCTATCCCAATGATTGCAAATTAAGTTTTTAGCTTTTGGTTCGATAATTATAGGAAGAAGCTATTTAAGATAGCTGGACACAATTGGTGGTGACCTATGCATTTTGGATCGAACGTATTCTCGGCAATGTTCTTAATGACTTTTGTCGTCTATATAATTCTAGGCATTCAAATAGTTTTTAGAGCAGGCAGATCTGTAAGGACTCTGCTTTTTCTTGCGATCAATGTTGCGTTGGCGTTTTGGTCGTTCGGCTACGCATATGCTGTCAGAGCTGAGAGTATGCAGGCCAGTCTGACCTGGTATCGTTTTTCAGCTCTAGGCTGGACGTTGTTTTATGCGCTGATGCTGCACTTCAGTGTTTTCCTAACCAGAAGGAAGGATAAATCAGATCATACTAAATGGATCTGGCTGATCTATTTACCTGCCTTGTTTTTTCTGTTTTCTTATGCGCTTTCGCCTGCTGAAGCAAGCAGGCTGTTTAATCTTAACAAAACAGGAGCCGGCTGGATCAATCGGCCCGGCAGCAGTTGGATCGAGTTGGCTTTTACCGCTTATTATATGATCTACCATATTTTATCAACTATTTTAATTATCGTCTGGGGAATCAGAACTGCTGACAAAGCGATCAGGAGTCAGTCGAAGCTGCTGACGCTGTCGTTGCTATTTGCGATGATATT
The DNA here is from genome assembly GCA_964607635.1 of uncultured Oscillospiraceae bacterium. Taxonomy (GTDB): domain Bacteria; phylum Bacillota; class Clostridia; order Saccharofermentanales; family UBA5734; genus JAAYFZ01. Next base: position 5,732 of record CAZSLR010000019.1, on the reverse strand, counting down.
CGGTAACATGTTTGACCGCTACTACCATACTGATCTTACCGGCCCGGAGCTGCCGCAGCTGGCACCGGTATTCATTTTGATGCCGATGGTATCTGCTTATTATGCTATCCGGCATTTTGGCTTCCTCGGTAATGATGTCATCAATGAGGATGAAATGATCATGAACTCACGCAGCCGACTGGATATTTATTCCAAGCTTGCTGCTTTTCTTGTTGTGATTGGTTTTATTTCATTACCCGTCCAGTATTTAGTTGCTGTTAAACCAGGCTTCAATAGTGTGGCTGAAATGATCTACTCCAGCTCTTTGTTTTTCTCGATCGCGCTGCTGGTGTATCTGATCAATAAGCTTAAGTTCTTTGATGGTGTGCGTGAGCCTCTTTTTGCGATGGCTCAAGCTGTGATCATTCCTATTGTTATCCTGCGCTACGCGGATATCGCCTCTGTTACTGTCTGGGCTGTGCCGGTCATTCCGATACTTATGGCTGTCCTCTATAACTCATATTTCGCATTAACAGTTGTAACAGTCAGTAGTCTTATGTCGATCGTTCTGGTGATGATTGGTACGCCTGAACTGATTGTCAGTATTGATGTCGCTGATCATATAGCCAGGCTGCTTATAATGCTGATCATCGTAATTGGAGCGATTCAGGTAAATAAGCTCTATCTCTCAAGACTTAAGCAGAATTCGGATCAGATTCAACTACAGAAGCAAATTTCAGAGATGACTAATTTGATGCTCGATGTAAATGCCGATAATCTCGAGCAACGAATGACGCATATGCTGCGTTCAAGTGCCCGGTTTCTCGGTTCAGATAGCGGAGCTGTATATTATAACGAGATTGATAGCAAGAAAACGATCAGGGCCTTCAGCTGGTATGAGACTGAGCATGATGTTTTTGATGACGATCAGCGGGAGGTATCCGAAGACGCTTATAAATGGACTAATCGCAAGCTGTTGGCAGATGGGATACTTATTATCAGAGGTATTGATGATATCCCTGAGGAAGAACATCTGATGCGTGACTATTTCCAGAACTTCGGCATTAAGTCATTGATAATTAAACAGCTTGGCGACAAGGACAATGTTATCGGTGATATTACCTTCAGCTCGACTGAAGAAACAATGGTTTGGGATGAGGGGCCGCTGGAATTTGTCAATATTCTCAGCAATATCGCCTTCAGCGCGATTGAGCGTGTAAACCGTGAGCAGACAATTCAGTCATTGGCTTACTATGACCGGTTGACGGGTCTGGTGAATCGTTCGCGTTTCCTCGAGTTAGCTGGAATGAGGTTAGAGCAGGCGACTGCAGATAACAGACAGCTTGCGATCGCTTTTCTGGATCTTGATGCCTTCAAGGCAGTAAATGACAGTATCGGCCATGATGGCGGAGATGAGCTGCTTAAGCGTCTGGCGACGCAAATGCAAAGCGTCATTAGAGAAAGCGATATGCTGGGCCGCTTCGGCGGCGACGAGTTTCTGTTGCTGCTTGATCCGGTCGACAATGAACAGCATGCGCTTGATCTGCTGTCGCCGATCATTGCTATGTTTCAGGAGCCTTTTAAGCTGCGCGGCAACCGTTATCAGGTCACAGTCTCAGCAGGTCTGGCTCTTTTCCCACGTGACGGCGATGATCTCGACACTCTGATTCAGAATGCTGATCTTGCTATGTACGAGGCAAAAAATCTTGGCAAAAATCAAGCCTTCTTCTGCAACGAGAGCCTCAAGGCCTCAAACTCCAGACAGGCTCTGCTAGCCAATGATCTCCATGTCGCTCTCGAGGAGGATCAGCTCTTCCTCCATTATCAGCCGCAGATCGAGCTTGCAAGCGGCAGGATCATAGGTGCGGAGGCACTGCTGCGCTGGCAGCATCCAGAGTTCGGACTGATTCCACCCGGTGATTTCATACCATTGGCGGAGAAAAACGGCATGATTCACGCTATCGGCGAATATGTTTTAAGACAGGCCTGTCTCCAGGGCAGACTCTGGCAGAAGCAGCTTGAGAGGCCTATTGTTGTCGCCGTCAATCTGTCGCTGCGCCAGCTGATCAGCACATCTCTGATCGGCAAGATCAGCAGAATACTTGAAGAAACCGGATTCGATCCAGGCTTACTTGAGCTTGAGATAACTGAGAGCACTGCCTCTATCGGTCTTGCTGAATCGACACAGATGCTGACCGAGCTCAAAGCTCTTGGCGTCAAGCTCGCTATAGACGATTTCGGCACACAGTATTCCTCGCTTAACCGCATTCGTCAGCTGCCCATAGACACTATCAAAATCGACAGACAGTTCATTTCGAACCTGAAGGTTGACATTAAGGATACTGCGATAGTTAATCTGATAATAAGCCTCGCCGCTGGCCTGAATATCGATATTGTGGCAGAAGGTGTTGAGACTGAGCTTCAGCTTGACTATTTGAAATCCATTGGCTGCGGCTATGTTCAGGGGTTCTATTTCTACAGGCCTATGCCGGCTGCCGAAATTGATAAGCTGATCGCTCAAGCTCAGCCTCCGACCTGATCGGCACGACCGTCACACCACCAGCGCTGTCCACATTCATCATAATAAAGAGGCACTTCATGTCCGAGAATGCGGCAGAGATAACGTATGCCTGACCCGCCGGATTTCGCGACACCTGGCCTGATATCAAGAATACGGTCGATTTCGAATCTCCGGCCGTCACTCCAGGTAATCGAGAGCGGCCTGATACGCCCGACAATATCAAAATCCGCTGTGACCTGCACGAAAACTCTCTTGCTCATGCTTGCACCTCCCTTCGTCTGCATAATAGAACAAACGTTCGGTAAAATCAAGAGCAAAATTGTTAGAGGCTGAACTAATGACAAGTCCAGACCAAGCGCCGTATTCAATAGAAGCTAAACTAAATGATAAGTCAGACTGCTCAGATCCTTCTGCCTACATCCGGTTCATGACGCAGGTGATACCAGCGCCAGGCGAAGAGCAGAGTGCCTATCAACCGTAGGCTTGTCGATACAAGCAGAGCAATGGTCATTGCTGAATGTGTATCTCCCAGCATGACATACAATCTGACACCAAACCACTGCATAGAGGCATTTGCCAACAGCAGAAGCGTTGTATAGAGTGACAGATTAAGCTGCTTGAAGCGTGCAGGCAGAACCTCCAACAGATTCTGCAGAATCGACAGCTGAAAAGAGCTGAAGGTAGAAGCGTTGATCAGGTTAAAAGCCAGCATCGCCGGCATGCGCCAGCCGACCGGGAAATAGCTCGACAAAACTGCCAGCGCCGGGTTGATCGTCAAGCCAACAGCACCGACTACAAGCGCCAGCCTGATACCGCGTCTCTCAATGAAGCGGCTCCAATGGCCAACTGTCAGCCACTGCAGCAGCGAGCCGGTAACGATCACATAGCTCAGCCAGGACTCATTAGCCTGCATATAATCGACCTGCAGCAGGAAAAACAGCGGCCATGACATGAACCAGCCGATATGAAAAATCAAAGATATAACAATAAATGAGAGAAACGGCTTGTTCTTGATGATCGCCTTGAGTGCCAGGACAAGCTCCCGCAGACCATAGTCATTGTCTTCGGTCTGTACATTCGGCGATTGCCGCAGCATCAGCCACTGCAAAATCGAAAAAATGAAGGCCAGCAGATAGCATAGCTGATACAGCTTGATGCGGGCCTCATCACTGACAGCCTGCCCAAGCAGAAGACCGGTAACCTGCACAACCAATATACCAGCGGCAAAAGTCATCGACGTCCTCATGGTGTAGAGGCTGTTGCGCTGATGCGGCTGAACGACATCTGAGAAGTAGTTCTGCCAGGTCGTATTGTAAAGCGACATCGGCGCGTTTGCCAGTGATACCATCGCGACCAAATACCAGATCCGCAGCCCTCCCATGTATGGGGCCAGCGCTGCCAGACCATAGAGCAGGCCGGAGGCCAGAATAGACAGCTCAACCGGCCGTCGCGAGAAACGAAAGCGTCCCGCCAGCAACGTGCCCGGAATCAATACCGCCAGACCCGCCCATTGCGGTGAAGAAGCAAGAACACCGATCTGACTGGAATCGGCCCCGAGTCTTGTCGCAAACATCGCGGTAAAAGCCGTCGCCAGATTGAGGACGACAGCGGCCAACAGACCCTCAACACGTATCTGCGTTGCCAGTCTGGCGCCTGTATCAAGTGATATATCAGGATATATTCTCAGCTTAAGCTCACGTATGAACTGAGCAGCAAGCTCTCGTTTATTTCTTGTTCGCATTGATACACACTCCTGTGTATTCATGTTAAACTAATCGTTGCTGACTGTCATCATAGAGCGAGTTGTAAAAGTAATGAAAATTTACATTGACTTCTGCTGAATCGGCACAAATTATACAAGATGCGAGGTAATCATTATGTCAAATGAGCTTAATAGTAAATTTTTTCTCAAGCGTGAGGACGCGGTTCTTCTGATTATAGATATTCAGGATAAGCTGGCACCAGCCGTGACGGATTCCGCAAGAGTTATCGGCCAGAGTGCCGCCTTGCTGCAGGGCGCGGTTCTGATGAACCTTCCGGTTATGGTCACAGAACAATATCCACGTGGACTGGGTGGAACGATAGAACAGATCCGCCAGCACCTGCCAACTGATGCGGTCATATCTGAGAAAATCAGCTTCGATGCCTGTACAGAAGAGATCAGACAGGCACTAATTACATCAGGCCGCAGACAGGTGATCATCGCCGGTATGGAAACACATGTTTGTGTCTATCAGACCGTACGCAGTCTGTTAAATGAAGGCTATGAGGTCTTCCTGGCGGCAGATGCTGTCAGCTCGCGACGCCAGGATAACCGTGAAAACGCGATCGAGAGCATGCGTCAGATGGGCTCCGTCATCAGCAATACTGAAACACTGCTTTTTGACCTACTTAAGGAGGCCGGAACACCACTCTTTAAGCAGGTATCAGCGCTTATTAAATAATTATGTCAGTTCATGTCAAATTGGTTAAAGGTTTAGCTTATTTGAACGAAGATAGAGATTGAGTATAGAAACAGTATAATTTATGTGAAAATGACAGGAACGTCATTACAATATATTTGACATGAGGAGAGCATCAAAATGAAGAAACTCAAATTCAAATCAATCGCGACAAACATATTTGTAGCATTTGCCGTAATCATGATCGCCTTTGCGGCCATACTGTATTTTGTGGTGCAGATAGAAGCTACTCGTATGAACGAGAGATCAGCTGAAACTAATCTTAAGCGTCAGGCTGCTCTGGTCAGCCAAATGCTGGACAATCGCTATGAAGGCGCCTGGTCAGCTAGAGATGGAGTTCTCTTCAAGGGCGTCTATCAGATGAATGATATTTTTGATTTTCCCGATGAGCTCATGGAGTCGACCGGAATCAATTTTACACTCTTTTCAGGTGATACACGTGTCACAACAAATGTCTTAAGTGCTGATGGCACCAGAGCTGTAGGTACGCAGGTATCGCCAGAGGTCGCTGCACATGTGCTTGCAGGCGGTGAGACCTATATTGGTCATGCAGATGTTGTTGGAACTCCCAACTATACGTACTATGAGCCGATACTCAATCCAAGCGGCGAAATAATTGGCATGCTCTTCATTGGCTTACCGGCAGATGAGATGATGCGTGATCTGCAGCGCATGACAGCAGTCGTTTTAGGCGCTGTGCTATTGGCCGCTATTATCGCTTCTCTGGTAAGTTATCTGATCGTGCGCCGCATCGGCAAGCAGGTCAAACT
>CAZSLR010000018.1:10300-18946 GCA_964607635.1 uncultured Oscillospiraceae bacterium | reverse complement strand
CCGGGACAATGTCAGCAGTCGCATCGATCAACCTGCGGTTGAATTCAAGTATTGCAAGTCCTGCAGCCATTGCCGGATCATCACATTGCTCAAAAAAATAGTCTCTGAGCTGTTCCGGAACATAATCCAAAACCGGGTCAAGTCCCATAACAGTCGGATTGTTCATTTTGTCTATTCTTCCTTGCAGCCGATCAGCAAAATTCATTGATTGATTATCTGTTTCATGCTTCATACCTGATCTTACCTCCCTGAATAGTTGTAATTACATGTCCATACAGCTCAAATCCATGATATGGAGTGTTTTTTGCTTTGCCTGCGATTTCATCTCTATTGAATATAAAAGGATTTTCTAAATCAGCAATCAAAATATCAGCCGCATTGCCTGGTTCAAGCTTGGGCTCATTTAGCCCAAACAGAGCAGCAGGCCCGCTGGTCATTGTTTTCAGGAAATCAGCCAGACTTAACTGCCCCCCGCGCACCAACCATGTATAACCAAGGGCAAAAGCCGTCTCAAATCCGACTATGCCGTTATTGGCGAGTCCGAACTCCAGCTCCTTCTCGTCAGAGTGATGAGGTGCATGATCAGTAGCGATAATGTCGATAGTGCCATCAGCCAGACCATCGATGATTGCTAGTCTGTCGGCCTCTGAACGAAGCGGAGGATTCATTTTGGCCATTGTGTTGAAGCCTCTGCAGGCCTCCTCTGTTAATGTGAAGTAGTGAGGACATGTCTCACATGTGACCTGTACTCCTCTGGCCTTGGCTTGTCTGACCATATCAATACTTCTTGCAGTACTTAGATGCGCAAGATGAATCGGCAGCTTAAGATATTCTGCCAGAATGATATCTCTTGATACCATAATTTCCTCTGCTGCTGCCGGTATTCCACGCAGGCCCAGCTCAAGACTTACTATTCCCTCATTCATATGACCATCAGCGATGCTCATATCCTCACAATGCGAAATTACCCTGAGATCAAACTGATTAGCATAGATCATTGCCTTACGCATCATATCAGATCGTTCGATTGGTCTGCCATCATCAGAAATCGCGACGATACCTGCCTCAGCCATCAAACCGATCTCTGCCAGCTCCTGGCCCTTCTGGCCCTTGGTCGCGGCGCCTATCGGCAGTACGCGGCAATAAGCCTGATCTCTGGACTTATTAACGATAAATTCGACAACCGCTGTATTATCGACAACAGGACTTGTATTCGGCATACAGGCAACTGTTGTGAAGCCGCCTTTTGCCGCGCTGCGTGTTCCGCTTACAATGTCCTCACGGTATTCAAAACCAGGCTCTCGCAAATGACAATGTGCGTCAATCAGACCTGGCATGACAGTTAGTCCTGTTGCATCAATTACATGATCTGCCTGAAAACCTTCAGAGTCAGTTATCATACCATCAGATATATATATATCCCTTATCTCATCAGTTCCGGATGCAGGATCAACCACGCGCCCGCCTTGTACCAATATATTCATGCCTGGTTCCTCCTTGAAGCCAATAAATAGAGAACTGCCATTCTCACAGCGACGCCATTTGTAACCTGTTCATTAATGACCGATTGAGGTGAATCATATACTGCTGTAGGCATTTCAACACCGTGATTACACGGTCCCGGATGCATCAGCAGCGCGTCCGGTTTTGCTAGTTTAAGCGTTTTTTCATCAATCGCGAAGAATCTGGCATATTCACTGATCGATGGGAACAGTCCGCTATGCTGACGCTCGAGCTGAACTCGCAGTCCCATCACGACATCCGCATCACTGACGGCGTCTTGAACTGTCGGACACAAGACCGCCGGCGTTTGATCCAGACCAAGAGGAATCATTGTAGAAGGTCCGGCTAGTCTGACCTCAGCACCCATTTTAGTCAGTCCCCAGAGATTGCTGCGCGCGACTCTGCTATGCAGCAGATCGCCGATGATCGCAACCTTAAGACCTTCCAAACTGCCTTTATGCCTGCGCATCGTCATCATATCAAGCAGAGCCTGAGTCGGATGTTCATTCATGCCATCACCCGCATTGACGACAGAGGCATTGATTTTAGAAGCGATCAGATGAGGCGCACCGCTCTGCTGATGTCGCATGATAATGATATCAGTAGCCATGCTATCGATCGTTCTGGCAGTATCTATCAGAGATTCACCCTTCTTAATACTACTGCCGGAAGCTGAAATATTAGCTGATGATGCACCCATGAATTTTGAGGCCATTTCAAATGAGAGTCTTGTTCTGGTACTGTTTTCATAAAACAAAGTAATAACTGATTTACCTTGAAGATGAGCGGTTTTCTTACTGTTGGCATCAAGAACAAGCTTCATTTTATCGGCCGTATCCAGTATCAACTCGATTTCAGCCGGACTTAGCTCTTTTATACCTAACAGATCCTTACTGCTTAACTGCATAATTAGTTACCATCCTCCGCAAGCTCTCCGAGAACAACACTGTCTCGACCATCGATCTCACTGATATTTACTTGTATAACTTCTGTCCTCGAGGTAGGTACATTTTTGCCAATATAATCTGCTCTCAGCGGCAGCTCTCTATGTCCGCGGTCGATCAGGATCGCAAGTTGGATCAGCTTAGGCCTGCCCATATCAAACAGGGCCTCGATAGCCGCTCTGCAGGTTCTGCCAGTAAACAGAACATCATCTACCAACACGACCCTCTTGTCCTGAATCGAAAATGGCATATCCGTTCCATTTATAACAGGATGCTCCGCCAGGAGGCTAAGATCATCCCTGTAGAATGTAATATCCAGAATGCCGACCTCAGGCTCTCTGCCCTCGATCATCTCAATTTTCTGCGCGATACGTCTTGCCAGCGGAACCCCTCTTCTCTGAATACCTATCAGATAAAGATCCTCAAGACCCTTGTTTCGTTCCAGGATCTCATGAGCTATCCTGGTCAAAGCCCTGTCTATCGCAGCTTGGTCCATCAATTCTGTTTTCGCGATCATATTACAACCTCCACTCAAATTTCCTGATAATACAAAAAAGCCTTCTGCTATAGGCACAGAAGACTTGGCGTAAATCCGGGAGAGTCGATTTGTATGTCATCAGCCGCAAAGTTCTTGGTGATCCTTGCTTAATTCTCAGCTGCTGTTTCTGTTTATACACCGGCAAAAGTATACAAATCAGTGATATACAGCAACGGCTGTCCGACGCTCCGGCTATGTCAACCCTTCTGGCCTCACGGGACCAGTTAAAAGGTATGTTTACCTGCCACTAAGAATAAACCAATAATTGACATAATGCAAGATAATTGTTATTATTCGTGAGTAGATTTCCGATTGCACGATTTGGAAATCGCATACGTGCCGGTGTGCTGGAACTGGCAGACGCGGCGGACTCAAAATCCGTTGTCAGCGATGACGTGTGGGTTCAAGTCCCACTACCGGCACCATGATAACCTCTGATCATTCTGGTCAGAGGTTATTTTTAACTATATTTGATATTGCTGCTGTATAATGTTAATAATCCGCTGAAGTTAAAACAAGTAAATTGCCTTATTACAGCTTCATAGTATAAATAGCAGGAGACGTTATATGCTTGATACAATTTTTTCAACAGCATTTGAAGCTGCTTACAGCGCGATATTTGAGGTTGGCGCGATCATGGCCATACTCATGCTTGTTTTTGGAATTCTTGAATATAAAAAGGGTGATCAGCTGCGCGATTTCATCATCAGGCGCAAGCTTGACCGGCCATTCTTAATGACAATACTGGCACTTATACCAGTCGATGGAACTCTCCTGTTTCAATATAGTACATATAAGAAAAAGGGTCTTCGTCCAGGCTCTCTTCTTGCCGGTATGATCGGCATCGGTGAGGAATCTACCTATCTGATTATTTCGTATGATCCTTTAGCCTGGCTGCTTATTGCCGGCATCAAGCTTATTATTGGCACGTCGACAGGCATAGCAATAAACCATGTCGATTCAAAAAGAAATTTTTCTGAACGCTGGCACTCTCAGGATCATGAGCTGGCAGCGGATAGCAAAGCGATAGAAGCTGATGAGAACTTCCATGAGCTGCCGGATAAATTCCGCCATAAGCTTCATCATATGCGTTATCACATGCTGGGGAAATGGTTTTGGATAATGTTCCTGATTGCTTTTATAGTTCAGATAGTTCTGAAAATATCCGCTTTGATCATGTCCAGACCGATCGAATCGTGGCAGGCTATGAACATCCCTCTTATTTCCTGGCTGGCTATGTCAGGTATAGTGGTTGTATTTTTGTATAGATTGATGAGTGGTTTGATGACAAAGGAGTTCGGTAAGATCTTTGAACATGAATTTGAGGATGCCGGTGATGCTGTTGGCGATCTGGCTGAAATATGCTCAGGCGTGATCCTGACGATATTTACTCTATCATTTATGATAAATCTTGTAATTGGTCTTGTCGGAAATGAGCAACTAGCAAAAATCCTGGCAGGCAAAGAACTGCTTGCAGTTGCTGTCGCTGCTCTCATTGGTCTGATACCTGGAACAGGCGCTTCACTTGCCTTCACAACGCTCTATTTTTCTCTGGCAGGCAGCGTCGGAGCTTTGCCCTTTGCATCACTTCTCACCTGCTCGATCGCCCTGGTCGGAGATTCCCTGATCATAGGCAGGAAGCAGATTGGCTTCAGCCAGAAGAGGCTGCACTTAATTACAGTCATAACAGCATTTGCCGTTGGCATTATTGCTTTGGTGATTGAGATCAACATCTTCTAAACAGTCTATTTAAGTGCATATGCGCTCATTTCAGCTTTTTCATTACTGATGCTATAACCTGATCCATATTGTAATATCTGTATTCAGCCAGTCGACCGACAAATAAGGTCCTGCCCTGCTCTTCTAAATCATTCACATGGTCAAAATAGGCTTGTCTTTTGCCAATGTTTTCTTGATTCAAAACTACATATGAAGGAATTCCTTCCGAGGAGGGGTATTCTAAACAGAGCTCTGTTTTCTTGGATTTTTCCAAGGTCATATGCTTGAATTCTGTAATTCGCGTGAAATCATAGTCGTTTGGATAATTTACTACAGCGGCTGGCTGGAAATATTCCTGATCAAATGTTCTGAACTCAAACTTCACAGACCTATATTCAAGACGGCCGTATGCCTCATCAAAATACTTATCGAGCTCTCCAGTGTAAACAGTCAGGTCATATTTACCAGGTTTATCAAACTCAGATCTTGCAACGAAATAATCCGTATTAAGCTCAACTGTAATTGACGGATGATCAAGCATCGACTCTATCATTGCCGTATAGCCATGCTCAGGCAGGCCTTGATAAAGATCAGTAAAATATCTATCATCGCGATTTGATCTGATCGGGATGCGGCCAGCTATTTCAGCTGATAACGTATCAGGCTCCGCTGACCATTGCTTGCGTGTGTAGTTATGGAAGAATTTTTCATAGAGATATGTACCGACCTGTGATATTACAGCATCTCTGAAATTTTCCGGCGGTTCACGATAGCTTGATCTGGCCACTTCGTCTGAGAGGAAGCTCTCGACATCTCTGATTCCCATTTCAACGCCGAATAGCCGGCAAATGGTATCTCTATTGATGGGAAAAGGCAGCAGCTGACCATCAACATAAGACAAAACGCGATGCTGGTACAAATTAAACCTGCTGAATCTCTGACAAAATTGCCAGACATCTGCCCTATTTGTATGAAATATATGAGGCCCATATTTATGTACGGTAACACCAGTATTTGCTTTTTCATCATAGCAATTACCGCCTGGATGCTCTCTCATCTCAATAACATGAACCTTTTCACCGCGGTCAGCCAATAACCTGGCTGCAGTTGCACCGGCAAGCCCGGCACCGATAACAAGACATTTTCTCATAGCCATACAAGTAATCCTCCTGCGACTATAATATTAACCTTGAAAGCTTGACCGGGCAAGAGCATATCAAGCAGAACAACTATCAGGCTTTACTGGACTCAGCAGAGAGCTGCTGAAAATATGTGGGAAGCGCACGTTTGACGGATATAGCAACAATAACAGCAATGGCTGTTTTTGCCAGATCGAAAATAACAAACGGGTAGACACAGATCGCCAAGGCATTTTTGAAGCTGGAGCCTGTAACTATTGTGAACTGGATCGTTCCCAGAAGATAACAAAGCACCAGTCCGACTATAGCACCGGATATGTGTAAGAAAACTCCAACGATCTTATTTTTGATTTTTCGGGAGCTGATTAGAGAAATGATCGCGGCCATAGGTACATAAGATAAGATAAAACCACCTGTTGGACCTACAAGCACTGATAAGCCGCCTCTGAAGCCCGAGAACACCGGTACACCAATCAGGCCTAGAAGAACATATACGGCAGCTGATACCGCCGCCATTCGCCAATTAAGAAGCATACCGGTGAGCATAATAGCGAATACGCTCATTGAAACCGGAACAACACCTATTGGGATCGTCATAACAGAAAACACAGAAATGATAGCAGCAAACAAAGCACAGAGAATCAAGTTAGTCAGTCTTTTGCGATTCATGAGAATTTCTCCTTGTTTTATCTTAATTCAACCTGATTATAACAGCTCATCCATGTCTGTCAACCCATATAGCAGCACCAGGTATACAAACATTATAAAGAAAAACCCCAGCTCTTTCGAACTGAGGTTATCCTGGTGGGGGAAGGTGGATTCGAACCACCGAAGTCGTCGACAACAGATTTACAGTCTGCCCCCTTTGGCCGCTCGGGAATTCCCCCATATGATATGGTGATAACTGGTGGGCCTTCAGGGACTTGAACCCCGGACCGACCGGTTATGAGCCGGTTGCTCTAACCAACTGAGCTAAAGGCCCCAATGAGCATTTCTGTCTGCTTGCGGTACCCGACCGAAGCGACAAGGGAGATTATATATAACCCGACGATAAGTGTCAACCCATATTTCTGCCATTTTCAAAATTTATTTTATTACCTTTGGATACTAGCCTTCAGGCAGCTCGTTGACAAGCGATTTAAACAACTTACCTCTCTCCTCAAAATGTCGGAAGAAGTCAAAGCTTGTTCCTGCCGGAGTCAGTACAACAGCTTCTCCAGGGTTAGCAAGCTCTCTTGCTTTGTCGACCGCATCAGCATATGAGCCGCATTTTACAATGCGCAGATGAGAGAGATCATAATCAGCTTGCTCTGCTTCCTGCTTCAGGTTTTCCAGAATGAGCTCAGAGTTTGCTCCGCAGAAAACAATTCGGTCACTTACTCTTAGTATAGCTTCACCAAGTCCTGTATAATTACATTTTTTGTCCTGCCCGCCCATAATAAGTACTGCCTTAACATTTTTGTCAGCAAGAGCGTTCAGTGCTGCAATACTTCTGCTCGGACTGGTATCGATTGAGCTGTTATAGTATCTGACACCTTCAAGCTCGCGAACAAGCTCAAGACGATGCTCAACACCACCAAAGGTTGTTGCTACTTTTGCAATTGACTTAACATCAGCATATTGCCAGACGGCAGTGATCGCGGCAAGATAATTTTCAACATTATGCTTACCGGGAATTAAGATCTCATCCTTGCAGATAATTTTCTCGCATTTGCCTTCTTCATTCCAGCACAGACAGTCATCTTTCAATACTGCACCGGGCTCAGCTGTTGGATTTTTTCTGCTGAACCAGGAAACGAAGCCACGCGCTTCACTCGCACAAACTGCTGTTTCGTAATTATCGGCGTTCAATACTAAACGACCGTTAAAAGGCTGATACAAATAAATGTTCCTCTTAGCGTCAATATACTCCTGATAATCTGTATGAACATCAAGATGATTCGGTGAAATATTTGTCACGACCGCGATGTCAGGACTCTTACGCATACTCATAAGCTGGAAGCTGGACAGCTCAAGTACTACGGCATCATCAGGCTCGATGGTATCGATCCGATCAAGCAGCGGTGTACCGATATTCCCGCCCAGATGTACACGCCAGCCTGCTTCCTTAAGTATAAGACTGATCAATGTGGTAGTTGTTGTCTTGCCATCACTGCCGGTAACAGCCCAGATTCTGGCCGGGCATAGCTCCATGAAAACTTCCATTTCAGATGTGATTACAGCTCCTCTTGTTCTCTCCGCAAGCAGCTGAGGTACATCGCTTCTCATTTTTGGTGTTCTGAAAACAATATCAAAACCAATAAGATAGTTTAGATAATCAGGTCCTGTACTCCATTCAATATCTATTCCTTCATCGGCAAAAGCCTTGCGGCTGGCGGCAAGGACCGGGTCATCGTCCGGAAGCATATCAAAAGCTGTTATTCTTGCGCCTAGTGCGTAAATATATCTTATGAGCGGTCTGTTACTGATGCCTACACCAAGAACAGCAACTTTTTTACCTTTGATCCTATTCTTAAAATCGTTCAACTTGTGATTCATTTTATTTCCACCTTATGAAGTATTGTATACAAGCACATATTATATCGCTTTCAAGGTCGGTGAACAAATAGTAATGTTGTAATAATCATAATGTTGTTTAATTGAAATTTTCTTCTGATATTTTTGAAAAACAGGGCTTGCTTTTTTATTTGCTCTGAGTTATTATAAACATCGTTCCGCGGGAATGGCGGAATTGGCAGACGCGCTAGCTTCAGGTGCTAGTAATCGCAAGGTTGTGCAGGTTCAAGTCCTGTTTCCCGCACCA
>CAZSLR010000018.1:0-10200 GCA_964607635.1 uncultured Oscillospiraceae bacterium | reverse complement strand
TTCAGGTGCTAGTAATCGCAAGGTTGTGCAGGTTCAAGTCCTGTTTCCCGCACCAAACGAAAACTCTTCAGCTAAGGCTGAGGGGTTTTTGTTATTGTCTGATTTTTCTGCTACAATTCGATTCAGTAACAAACGCTGGGATGGAGGCAAACTATCATGGATAAGACTCCTGATGAAAAACCTGTGATCAAGCTTGCTGCCCGTCTTCTGGCAGAGACAGTTTACAGGCATGGAGGGCTTGCTGGTAATAGTCTTGGCAGTGAGGCAGCTGAAGGAGTAAGACTACATTCAATTTATACAAGCTCCATGCAGGAGAAATACGGAGCTCGTATCGAGTCAGAGAAATCGCTAACGGCTGAATTTCAAACAGCAGATCACATATTGCAAATCAGCGGCCGTTGCGATCTGATTATTCATCCGGATAACTCAGCTCCCAATAAGCATGAAGCAGATCCGGCCGTCAGACCAGAAATATATATGAGCGTTGCCTCAAGTAAGACAAGCAATGATATCATGCAAACTGACCGTTATGACGGCAGCATTATAACTATATCAGAGATAAAAACACATGCGCTTAAGCCACAGCAATTGCCACAGGGCGGAGATGAACTTCATTGGGCTCAGCTGATGATCTATGGCTGGATGTATTTTGTCCAGGCGAATTACTCTTATATGGATGAACTCCAACTGGAACTGATCTATTTATCAATTAATGATCGCAGCAGACAATATTGGCGAAAAAAAGTAAATTACAAAGCTCTTTTTGAATTTTTCACAAAAAGCTGTGAAGAGTATTTAAAAACTGCCGGGAACTGGCTTAAATGGCAAAAATTGAGAGATGAATCCGCGAAAACAGTCCAATTCCCCTATACGACTGTGAGGGCAGGTCAAAAAGAACTCATGAATGAGGTTCTGGCGGCAATTAAGCAAAATAGCGTTTTGTTCGCACAGGCGCCAACCGGAACTGGGAAAACAATGTCGACCCTATTCCCTGCAGTTAGAGCTCTAGGTCATCATCTAACTGATTACGTTTTTTACCTGACAGCGATGACTTCTACCCGCAGGGCTGCTGTTGCAGCCTTGGCTGATCTTAGAAAATGCGGCTTGCATATTCGCAGCATTGAGCTTCAGGCAAAAGAAAAATCGTGTCTTGAGCCATCGATATACTGTGATACTACAATATGTCCTTATGCCATTATGTACTACAATAATCTGCCTGACGCTATTGCTTCTTTGCTCACAATAGAAGAGATAACTCCGGAAATAATTCAGGCAGCTGCCAAAAAATATCAGGTTTGTCCTTTTGAGCTATCTCTTGATATCTCTCTATTCTGTGATGTGATCATTTGTGATTATAATTATGCTTTTGATCCTCGAGTTAAGCTGGATCGTTTCTTCGGACAGCAGCCGCGCAGCAGCATGCTTTTAGTTGACGAGGCTCATAATCTCCCTGCAAGATCGAGAGAAATGTTCAGTGCCGAGCTTGATGAAAAACTAATTGACGAAGCGCTTGAACTTCTAAAGCCATTGATGCCCAAACAAATCAATTCCGAGGCAGAAGAAAGTGACATAGATACAAAGCCTATTGAAGCTAATTCTAAGACAACGGTAACCGTTTTTACAGGAGATCAGCGTATCCTCAATTATCTTTATTCGTCGCTTAAGCAGATCAAGGCATGGTTTGATCTGCTTAGACCTCAATTAAATGAGAGCAAACCAGAAGCTGGATTTGAACTTGTTGAGAAGGATTGCCGTGAACAGGACAGCATGAAATCGCCTGGGTTTATTGGCATGAGAAAGAGCCCGGCTAGTTTACTTGGAATGTTAGGACGCTGCCGATATTTTCTTAGCAGCTTCCTTGATGAGATATCTGAGACAGAATACAAAAAACCATTTCGCGACCTCATGTTCAGCCTTGCTTTTTTTACAAGAATTGCTGAACTGTTTGAGAAGGGCTTCCATATAACAACAGCCAGGCTGGAGAACAAAACTCATCAGTTGATCATCGAGCTGCTTTGTCTGGACGCAGCACCATTTCTAACAGATACATACTATTTAAAAAGACCGGTAGTCTTCTTCTCAGCTACATTGACACCAATGTCATACTATGTTGGACTGCTCAACTGTAATGCTGCTGATGATCCTCCTGAACTGCTGAACCTGCCTTCTCCCTTCCCGGCTGAGAATATGCTGCTTCTGCTTCATACAGGCATATCTATGAAGTTTAAGGACCGTGATAATACCATGCAGGATCTGCTCGACCTTGTACTCTCTGTAGTCAGGCAGAAAATTGGTAATTATCTTCTATTTGTACCATCATATGCATATCTGCAGCGATTCAGAAAGATGCTTAAGATAATATCGCCTCAGGACATAGATTGTCTGCTGCAGATACCAGGGATGGATGATCAACTTAAGCAAAGATTCCTCAGCAGGTTTGATAAGCATGGAAACAAGACCCTGCTGGCAGTAGCTGTTATGGGTAGTTTCTTCAACGAAGGAATAGATCTAATGGGTGACAAGCTAAGTGGCGTCATAATAGCAGGTACTGGTATGCCAATGATATCGCCGGAACGCGAAATACTTCGTCAATACTATGACGCAGGTATTGGCAGCGGCTACGCCTATAGCTATATTTATCCCGGATTTAATAGAGTACAGCAGGCCGCGGGCAGAGTGATTCGGAGTGAAAATGATCGTGGTTTTGTGCTGCTGATCGACGAGCGTTATGAGAAATATGAGTATCAGCAATTATTCCCATCAGAATGGCAGCCGATTGAGTTGAAAGATCAAAATCAGGTCTGTACCGCTATCAGAGATTTTTGGCAGGACTCCTGATAGCATTTAAGCCTTAGTATCTACAAATAGCCTTCAGTCCAAATCACGAAGCATGTCAAGCTTAGTATACTTTTTCTCCATCTGCATAGTTAGCCACCTATCGGCAAAGCTTATCACCTCATGTTTAATTTCTGGCGCGAGGGAAAAACTGAATAGCTTAGACAGAGGGCTAGTAAAAACATAATTCAGACAAGCCAAAGTCCCGGAAGATAACCACATTGACTGTCCTCTGGCTATGTTCCGGCAGCCACTGCCGCAGTATGCCTTGGACTCTGAAAAGGAAAAGAAAGCAGGTGTACTTAATGGCTCGTGGCATTTGCCGCATACCTCTAAAGGAGGTTTTAACCCTGCATGAACTAATAATCTAAGTTGAGCGATATGAATCGACAGAAGTGGTTCTCCTTCACTATTTATTTCATTTGCTGCTCTTGCCCAGAGTTCATAGGCTGTTTTATCAGGCAGATCATCTTTAAGAAGGTCAATAAATACCTCGGCCAGATGTGCAGCGCAAATGAGCCTGTAAATATCCTGATGCAACCCTTGGAACGATTCCACCAGATCCGCTGAGTCAACGGTATACCTGCCTCTGTTGTGGAAGAGCTGAAACTGGGATAACGCGAATATCTGAGTCGAAGCCAGGAGCGCGCTCTTCTGCCTTCTTGCACCTCGGGCAGCAGCTGTGATCAAGCCATGATCAGCCGTCAGTACACTAATCAGCCTGTCGGCGTCTCCGACAGGCTGATCACGCAATACAAAACCACGAATACTAATATGACTCATCTGACTACCGAAGAATTATTGATTGCGGCTGTCATATCCAAGATCATTAAGGATACCCTTGCGATTGCGCCAATCCTCACGAACCTTGACAAACAGTTGAAGATAACAGGAGCAGCCTAGCATTTCTTCAATCTGCTTGCGTGCAGCACTGCCGATATCTTTTATTTTTTGACCTTGATGGCCAATTATTATTCCCTTATGTGTTGAACGTTCACAGAGTATGGCAGCATTAATAGAAACATGCTTACGCTCCTCAGGATCGTTTTCGTCGAAAATCTCCTCAAAGGATTCGATCGCGACAGCAGTACCATGCGGAATCTCCTCATGCGTTAATCGTAGGATCTGCTCTCTGATCAGCTCAGCTGTCAGCATTCTCTCAGTTTGATCTGTATATGAGTCCTCCGGAAAATAACGAGGCCCTTCAGGCAGCAGCTTTTTGATTTCAGCAACCAAAACATCGACCCCATCTCCGGTTTTCGCTGATACAGGTATCATTGCCGCAAAAGGATAGGTACTGGCAAAAGCCTCAAGCAGCGGAAGCATGCCTTCTTTTACCGCGATATCCACCTTGTTGATAACCAAAATGACCTGTTTCTTGAATTGGGAAGCCATCTCGAGTATTTTTTTCTCCAACAGACCTACTCTTGGCTCAAAACCAGCCTCGATCAACAACAGTACAACGTCTGTCTCAGCCATAGCCTGCTTGGCGGAAGATACCATATAATCACCAAGTCTTGTTTTAGGCTGGTGCATTCCCGGCGTGTCAAGAAACACGATTTGAGCGCTGTCATCATCATAGACCGCTCTTATTACATTACGTGTTGTTTGTGGTTTTGGCGATGTAATAGCTAATCTGGCACCAGATATGTGATTCAGCAAAGTAGATTTGCCGACATTTGGCCTGCCAATCAGTGTTACAAAACCAGAACGAAAACTAGTATCTTCCATAACTTCCCCCTAAAATCGTCTTATCTGAAGCATCTGCAACTATCTAGCTATCTGCATCAGATCCATTAATAACTCTTGCCTTATTTTCATTATACGTTCATCTGATTTCTCAATATGATCATAACCTAACAGATGCAGCATTGAATGGATGATTAAGAAAGAGACCTCGCGTTCTCTGCTATGACCATATTCCTCAGCCTGTCTATATGCCTGGTCAATATTTATGATAACATCACCCAAAAAAACAACGTTTAGTCCTTCAGACTGGTCAAAATCAGCTGCTGTCAGAGGCTGATCAATGCTGCCGTTTTTCATTTCCAACATGGGAAAAGACAACACATCTGTCGTTTTATCTATCTCTCGGAATTCTCTGTTCAGCCGACGAATAGATATTGGTCCGACAAAACTTACTGAAACCTGAAGTAGTATGCCATCCTTCTGCCATTGAGTGCAAATTTTCTCATCATCAAAAACAGTCTTCACCGAGCTCTCGATCAGTTTTTTGAGACTTTTCACTTCATATTTATTTTGCCGGTTGTTGTATAGTACGTTCTTCAGGATACTTCACCCTTTCGTGGAAATGCCCTGCATAAACCTGCAGGAATGATTTTACCAGATCTTCAACATCCTGATAGGACAAGCCAGATTTGACTAGCTGATCCTGTTCATTTTTACTCTTAATGATTTTTCTGATCAGAGCTTCAAGCTCATCCAGTTTATTTACACCTGTTGATTTTACAGCAGCTTCAACTGAGTCAGCCAGCATGACTATTGCCGACTCACGGCTGCTTGGAGTTGGGCAATGATATTTGAATCTATTGGGATCAGGTTCTTCGAGATGCTTTTCTTCAGCTATGCTTTTAGCCTTGTGGTAGAAATAGGCCTGAGATGAAGAACCATGATGCTCATGGATAATCTTTAAGATTGGAGCCGGTAGTCGGTATCTTTTGCCTATTCTTACGCCCTGCTCTGGATGGTTCAGAATGATATCGGCACTTTGTTCAGGTGGGAGATAATCATGGGGATTTTCACCCTGCTGATTTTCGGTAAACATGATCGGGTTTTCCAGCTTGCCTATATCATGATAATAAGCACCGACTCTTGCTAGCAGCGCGTTGGCCCCTATTGCATCGGCTGCCGCATCAGCGAGGTTTGCCACCATCATACTATGCTGTGAGCTGCCTGGAGCCTCTACAAATAATCTACGAAGCAAGGGATGCCCCGGCTGAGACAACTCAATAAGTCTAAGTGGTGAGACCGCATTGAACATCATTTCAAACAAGGGCATGATTCCAATCGCAGCTATAACTGAGAGTGTTCCGCTGATAGCGGTATGACCTGCTTGGATAGAAATCGTTGACCAGCTTTCCTTCTGAAGCAGACCGTAGGCCATAGTCATTGCCAGGTTTGTACCTGCTGTCATAATAATAATAAAAGCGTAGTTGTCGCGCCTGGCAATTCCTTTTGTAAAGAGCGCAGCTACCACTCCTCCACTAAATGCTATCAATGGAAATAATGGATCGAAACCGGTCATGGGCATAATTGCTAAAATTAATAATACTGTCATCAAAGCAGCGGTTCTGAAACCGAAATAGGCCGCGATCAGTACGGCCGCGAAATAAACAGGTGGCGTCAAAGGAAAATCTCTGACTACATATATTGAAATGATCAGAGGTATCAGCACAGCCAGAATCAATGAGACTCGATTGCCTGTGCTGTTAATAATATCAGGCTCAAATTTATTCAGGTAGAATATAGCAATCGACATTAGTATTAGCAGCAAGAACAAGATACCTGCGAAATGTCTGTAATCGAAACCACCGCTATCTATCAAGTCAAGCTGTTCTAATAAGGTGTAGGTTTCATCAGTTATGATGTCATCCATTAGAACTATTCTGGTGCCTCGTTCAATCATAACAGGATTGCTTAGTACTCTTTCATAGGCTGCTTGTCTGGCATTTGCGGTTGCTACCGCATCAAATACAACATTTGGACGTAGTACAAGACCAAGGCAGCGCTCTATTAATCCTGCGTCTTCCTTATAAAATGTCAGCGACTGCGACAAGGTTTGAATTTTCTGATTCAGTTCAAGCCGCAAGGCTGAATTGTCAACAGGCTGACTCATAATTAATGAGGTTAATGATGAAACGTGACCAGAAACACTTTCAAATCTGCTGTCTTCCATTTTAATTAGTGATATTGCGTCGTCTGAAATAATTACTGACTGCAGCTTATCATTAATATCCTTTATGAGAGCATCAGAGAATATTTGTTGATCAGGAGCTGTTGGCGTAGGGGCAATCGGCGCTTCAACATCATCATCTCCTGGTTCAGAAGCGATTGCGGCCTGGTATTCGGCTAGAGCACTGAAGTAAAGATCTCTTTGTTCTTTTACTATTCCTAGTAAGAGATCCTTTTTAGCTGTTACCTCACTAACGATCTGCTCGGAGCGAAGCATTACATCAGGCACTTCGGACGCTGCTTTTTCTGCTCTTTGCCTTGTTTCAACCGGATCACCAACGCTTCTAGGAGCTGTTATATCATATGGGCTGGCGTCTCCTGGTTCAAGCTGATATTTCTCTGGTATTGAACCATAATATATCGCAAGTGCTACTGCCAAAAAAGCAACTGGCAGAATAACAAGCATAGCTAATCTTTGAAGTCTCTGCGAAATATGCATAGTGGGTGATCACCCTCCCTTCATGCCTGCTTTCTCATATGCTGCGATAATCCTTTGAACAAGAGGATTCCTGACTACATCACGTTTAGTAAGCTCGACAAAAGCAAGTCCCTCTACCTTTTGAAGTATTCTTCTTGCTTCAATCAAACCGGATTTTTTATCCTTCGGCAGATCGATTTGTGTTATGTCTCCTGTTACTACGGCTCTTGAGCCGTAACCAAGCCTTGTCAGAAACATTTTCATCTGCTCAGGGGTTGTGTTCTGTGCTTCATCCAGTATGATAAAAGCTTCATCGAGAGTTCTGCCTCGCATGTAAGCAAGAGGCGACACTTCGATAAGTCCTTTCTCCATATTCTTGAGATATTGTTCAGTTCCCATCAGTTCATGAAGAGCATCGTATAGTGGTCGCATATATGGATCAACCTTGTTCTGCAGGTCGCCAGGTAAGAATCCAAGCTTCTCGCCGGCCTCAACAGCAGGTCTGGTAAGAATGATCCTTGATATTTGCTGCGCCCTGAAAGCATTTACAGCCATCGCTACAGCCAGGAAGGTTTTTCCGGTTCCGGCAGGTCCAATGGCAAAAGTAATATCGTTTGAGCTGATCGCGTCAACATATTGCTTCTGGCCTATCGTCTTGCATTTGATCGGCCTGCCCTTGGCAGTTACACAGACATTGTCCGGTGAATAGGCTGTAACCTGATCCATCAAGCCCTGTCTTGCGGAGTCTGCAAGATAAGTCACCAGCTGCAAATTAACAGTATTTCCCTTGCGATACATTTCTAGAAGTCGGTCGAAAACCACAGCTGCTTTGGTTACATTATCTTCCTCACCACTGATAATGAATCCATCCTCTGTAATATTTACAATCACTTCCAACAGCTGTTCAACCATTGTCAGGTTGCCATTTATACTGCCAAAAAGATCAATAGCGTTCTGGGCATGATCAAGTATTATTCTTTTTTCCATAAATCTCCTTGTCTTAAGTATACAATAAGTAGATTCATTGTGCCTGGGGCATAAGCAGATCAATCTTGAAGGCAATACTGTCTTCCTTGAGTGCAGGAATTGTAACGCTATCAACAGTTTGAATCGCGATATCGTATTGATCAGTGCTCAGGTCTGTTTGAACAGAGACCTTAACCTTGTCAAGATAATCCAGGAAATAAGCTTCTTTTGCCGGGTCAATTATTGACTTGATCTCAAAAGCAGTTCTTCTGTCATAGTTTTTTCCATTAATAATTATATCCTGATTACTTGCTCTTATCTCAGACATGGCAACCATTCTCTCGTCATTGATCGAAATAGCCTGAGCTCCGAGAGCCCTAAGCTCGTTAACAAACTGTCGCAGCACACTATCCCTTACCAACACATCTGGCGGACAGCTGATTCTTATTGTCAGACCAAAATTGCTGACCTCTCTCAGGCCGGCAAATACAGCTGCTCTTTCCCGCTCCTTGATTATACTCTCGATATAAGCGTTGCCGGATGCATAATCCTGTTCGAGCAGCTCAATGTAGGAAAACAGCTCAGCGTTCCTTTTTGATAGCTCTTCATTCTTCTTGCTGTAGTCAACAAGATTATTGTAGAGATTCTCTAATCTCTGCTCAGTTACGTTGTCTGCATTAACATTCTTCATCTGTAATGCGATCAGAACGCCTAAAACCATGCAAATTAATGTAAATGCTATGGAACGCATCGCGTTAATTTTCATTTTTTACAACCTCCAGCAAATTTATATACTGGCCAAAATTATCTGCTTCCTTGAAGGGCGGCACACGTACCTCTTCCTGCTTGTTGATCTCTGCGACGATACCAATTTCTGGAATCGTCAGCTGATTTATCGTCTGATCTTCCTGAACAGCTGTTGCCATTCTTTCTGAAGGACCTAAGGCTGTTATCAGATAAGGTGGTGTCATCCGTTCTCTGTTGCAAAGTATTGTAGGCCCGATGCAATAAATTCCAGAAGTATTTACTACACGAATACCGTTAATAGAAATTGCTGCAGCTCCGTTGTTTATTAGGAGATTAACAACATGGCGAATATTACCATCATGTATTATTGACGCAACAGGGTCTCTTAGTGGATCGTAGCCTGGCTTATCATCTAGCTTAACAACGATTCCCTCGCCTTTTACCTCCGTAAAACCCGCTAGCGTTCTAATTTTACTGATCTCAGCTGATAGCTCATCATAGCCTTCACGTTGAAGCAGTGTATTGATGGCTTCCTCACGCTTCGCTTGAAGATTCTCATTCTCCAGCTGCAACTGAGCATATGTCGCTTCAAGCTTTTCTATTTCCTTCTGTACTTCATTATAGCTTGCGGCTAAACTGTTTGCCTTGTAGGTTTTTTGTACCGCTCTGACATGATTGCTTACGACTACTCCGAACAACAGAAATAGTATCATCAGCATGATGCTCTGTCTGCTGATAGGTCCCAGTTTTTCTTTGATTTTTTGTTTAGTATTTCTATCAGTCATTTCAGCTTATCCAGAAGCTCCTTGAACCAATCAGGCAATGGACTTTCTACCTCAACCTGTTTGCCTGTAACAGGATGTCTGAAGCTGAGGCGGAAGGCATGCAATGCCTGCCCCTCGAGATCGTAATTGGGACGCCCTGGTGCGTATAATGGATCGCCTATAACAGGATGACCGGCGTATTTCATATGAACTCTGATTTGATGTGTTCTGCCTGTTTCTAGCTCAGCCTCAAGGTATGTAGCTTTTGTCAGTCTCTCGATAACATCAAAATGTGTGATCGATGGTTTACCGTCGGCTACAACTGCCATGCGCTGGCGATGCTTATGGTCACGTCCAATTGGTGCATCAATTGTTCCTCGCTCGGCGGGCATCTGTCCGTAAACTACTGTTCGATAAGTGCGTCTGACCTCGTGGCGTCTAATCTGATCGGCGATTTTTCCGTGAACAATATTATCCTTTACGACAAGCAGCAGACCA
>CAZSLR010000017.1:0-18986 GCA_964607635.1 uncultured Oscillospiraceae bacterium | reverse complement strand
CTGTAAGCCTCCGGCTTCAGGTCGGAGGCTTTTGCCTGTGGCTTACCAAGATAATAGCCACAGGCAAAATCAAAACCTAGCTGTTTAACGGTGATCAGCTCATCAGAAGTTGAAACACCTGAGGCGACTGCTGCAATATCAATTCTGTGGCAATGATCGACCATAAGACTAAGCAGATCCTGTCGATTTACATCAGAAGTAATATCCCTTATCAGAGACAAATCAAATAATATATATTTCGGCAGCTGTTCCCCGAAAATTATTCTGTTATCATCAAAATTATCCAAGCCGGTCAGAGCAAGTTCAGCCTGATATCTGTTGCAACGCTCACGGCAGCAGCTGATTATTTCTGCTGGCACGGCACCAGATACATCCATTACGAAAACTATCCTGCCTGACAGATTATCGAAATAGGCATCATCGAAGCCTGCCAGAGTTGAGCCTCGCCAGCTGCCCTGCGAGCGATTGTCGATGGTGACGTCTTTTGCAATGGTATCGGGGCCCTTGTAGCGGCAGCTGTACGTCTCAAACAGATGTACAAACACCTTCGTCTGTTGCTCGGAATTTTCATCAACCCAGATAGACGCCTTCTTCATCATCAGTGCTTCGAGTTGCGACAGTCTGTCTTCCTCTGCCGCGATTCTGATCAGATCCAGCGGTAAAGTTATAAGAGGATGTGTAGGCCTTAATCTGAGATCATAGCCAATAATTTTGCCGTTTGAAATATCCGCAATAGGCTGTGCAGCGTATTCGATCATACCCTCTGTAAGAAGCTCTTCTAGGGCAGCTCTGACTTCAAGCTTTTTTCTGCTGATAGCATAAGCATCCTTGTCAAACCAGGTCAGACCATTCTTGCCGCCGTGTTTACGCTGATACATCGCGAAATCAGCGAAATCAAGCAGCTCACCAGCTGTTGCGGCATCATTAGGGTAAACAGCCGCACCGATCGACAGACGCAGATTGATCATCATATTATCAGGCAGCTTAATAGACTGCTCAGGCAGCTGTGCCAGTATGCTGTCGCATTCAGCGACTGCCGCCTCATAGCTGTCCTTTAGTCCGGTAAAAGCCGCGAACTCATCTCCGGCGAATCTGGCAGCCATACCGCCTATAGTCCGGAAGCGGCTCATAAACGATGCTGCCAGCTGAAGATACTGGTCGCCAAATTGATGTCCATAGGTATCATTAATTTTTTTAAGATTATCCAGATCGACAAACAACATAACAGCGACCTGCCCGGGATCTGCTTGCTCGAGACGATCCTCCACCCTGTGTAGAAAAGCCTGTCTTGTATAGAGCTTCGTCAGATCATCGTAGTCAAGCTCCTTAACCAGACGTCTGTGCTTGATGATCTCTTCACTTATATCTACGATTATTCCTGATACTCTGCCATCATGTCTGGCCTGCTTAAGCCTAAGCCATTTAACCCGGCTGTTTTCACCTGGCTGCCAACGATATACATCATCATAGCCCGGCTCCTTATTGCTTAATAGATGAGCAACAAGGCTGTTCCATGTATTCATATCCAAACTGGTCTGGAGCTTAACATCCATTTTTAGATCGAGCAGATCACGCATCGCTGATGAAACAATAACCACATCATTGTCAGGCTGTTCCTCGAAACTTGCGATCGGCAGGTCTAGCAGATCAATTATAGACGCGGTTTTATAAGCCGAGTCCTTGAGACGTCGGCTCATTTGCTCAATTGAACCTGTAAGATGATCAAGCTCCGTGATGTTAAATCTGGGAAGCTTGATCTCATCCTCCACACTTTGCTTACGAAGCTGCTTCGATAGTTGTATTAAGGGGTTTGCCAAATTGGAACCGGCAGCAAATGATCCGACACCTGCCAACAGCATGGCCGCGATCATAACGACCAGCAAGCGATCCTTGATCTCCTTGGAAGGGTTAGTAAACTCAGCCTGTTCAACACTTTCGATTATGATCCACTGTCGATTATCTCTAATATCGGGAGACATGATCGAGGTGAGACCTTGGACGGCAAATAAATAGTTATCAAGTAATTTGTTATCATACTGATCTATGATCTCTGCTGTAAACAGACTATCATGCTCACTTGGCATGAGCCTTATATTAAGTATTCCTGCCTCATTGGCAGCAGTGTCAAATATGCTCGCTGCTGTTTCCTTCGCCAGCCTCTGATCGAGTTGAATTGAGCCATCGCTGTTTCTGATGCCTACCATATATGAACTGCTTCTGTAACCGGGATCTCTGATAGGCAGCGCGGCCAGAATTGATTCAGGATCGATCTCCAAGCCAAGTAATCCAATAACTCTCATAGAATCATCGAGAATCGGAGCAGTATAGACTATATTCCCTCGAGTCAGCTCTGAGCCGAAGGGATCAGACCAATATGAGAATCTGCTATTTTGCTGACGAGGCGGTTCGGTCTCTTCTGCCTCCATTGAGCTTCTAAGATTATCAGCCGCGAACTCGAAGTCAATGGCTTGGCTTATTTTGCTGTTCTGGCGATCAGCCAGATAATGTCTGGTCCATTCCTGATCGAGTGAGATCATCTGCTCATAAGCGAGGATAGATGGTCCGATCTTGATCCTGAGATCATTATTATCAGGATATGTCGCATGTATTTCTTTATCTATTATATGGATTCCATCTGCCAGGTGCTCCTGTCCTGCAGGACTGCTGTTCCAGACAACATAGGCTCCTCTGATGCCTCTGATTCTGGCAGTATCAATAATATGAAATACAGCGAGATCATTCAAATCAGAGGATAGCCTGTAGCTCATATTGAAGCTGCCATCATCTTCAACTTCAATTCCACTGCTTCTGATAAGCTCAGAGGCTTGTAGGGAAAGTCCAGCTGCGGTTTTGTTCAGAGGTCCGATAACTGCAAGAATATTACTTTCGATCGAGTCACTACGTCCCGACAACTGATTGACCAGCATCGCCTCGAAGCTCCTTGTCAGTTTTTCGAGTGTCTCTGAATTGCTAAGGCTCAGCAAGACAAATGCTCCTGTCAAAAAAATGATCAGGAGCAAAGGCAGCAATATTCGTGTTTTTATTGATTTGAGCCAGGTTGGCATATTTCTCTGAAGTTAGATTCTGCAGGGCTTGACCTGCCAGATCTCCTTCGTATACTCCTTAATTGTTCTGTCAGAGCTGAACCGTCCACTAAGAGTGATATTAGTCCAGCACTTACGTGCCCATTCCATTTTGTCGA
Source organism: uncultured Oscillospiraceae bacterium (assembly GCA_964607635.1). Classification (GTDB taxonomy): domain Bacteria; phylum Bacillota; class Clostridia; order Saccharofermentanales; family UBA5734; genus JAAYFZ01. Next base: position 15,784 of record CAZSLR010000017.1, on the reverse strand, counting down.
GATAATCCTGTTGCATCATTCTTCTCGTGCTGCGGTAATCCTCAAAATCTCCCAGTACATAATAGGGATCAGCCGGCTGCCAGCTCGAACCGTTCAGAAGACTATTGTATATATCCTGGAACATACCGGTATGCCCATCATCAAGAGTTCCGTCAACAAGTGTATCTACACATCGCTTGAGGCCAGGGATATTCTCATACTGCCAGCGTGGATTGTAATAGCCCTTCGTAGCCGGAAAATCCTCGACCTTGCAGCCAAAAACATAGCAGTTTTCAGATCCGACAGTTTCCGCTATCTCAACATTGGCGCCATCACATGTGCCAAGCGTCAGCGCTCCGTTCATCATGAATTTCATATTGCCTGTTCCAGAAGCTTCCATACCCACTGTTGATATCTGTTCAGATACATCAGAGGCCGGGAATATTTTCTCTGCCTTCGAAACATTGTAATTAGCCATAAATACAACCTTGATTCGGTCATTAACGTCGGGATCATTATTTACAAGTCTGGCAATTTCATTAATAAACTTGATGACGGCCTTCGCTCTGAAATAACCTGGAGCCGCTTTTGCTCCAAATATCCAGGTTGTAGGCACAATATCAGCTGCCGGGTTATCCTTAATTGTGAAATACTGATCGAGGATCTCAAGTGCGTTAAGAAGCTGACGCTTATACTCATGCAGTCTCTTGATCTGAACATCAAAAATAGAATCAGGGTTGATCTCGACGCCTTCAGTCTGCTTAATATATTCAGCAAGCTTAATCTTGTTTTGATGCTTAATGTCGATCAGTCGCTTCATCAGCTTGTCATCAGAACGCTTAGGTTCAAGCTTCTTCAAGATAGACAAGTCGCGTACCCATTCATCACTTCCTGCAGCTTCACTCAGCAGAGCCGCCAGTTCAGGATTGCACATCCTGAGCCATCTGCGGGGTGTAACACCATTTGTCTTATTGCTGAACTTACCGGGCCACAGCTGATAGAACTCACGCAGGGTCTCACGCTTGAGAATATCAGTATGCAGGGCCGCAACACCATTGATTGAATACGACGCATATGAAGCAAGCCAGGCCATATGTATTTTGCCATCGCCGACCGGAGCCAAGTAGTTTATCCTATCGAAGTGCAGACCGGCATTCTGCGCGTCAGTACGGAACATAGCGTCTATTCTGTATATGATATCCAACAGCCAAGGAAACAGGAAATGGAAAATGCCGATATCCCATTTTTCCAGAGCCTCCGCCAGAATCGTATGATTGGTATATGCAAAAACCTTTCTGGTTATTTTCCATGCCTGATCCCAGTCCATACCATATTCTGCTGTCAACAGTCGCATCAGCTCAGGTATCGCGATTACAGGGTGAGTGTCATTCAGCTGAATGCTGTGCCACTTATCAAGCTGTGAAAAATCATCTCCATGTGCCGCTGCATGCTTCTGCAGGATACTCTGCAGTGAAGCGGAAACGAAGAAATATTGCTGCCTGACACGAAGAACCTTGCCATCATAGGATGTATCGTTTGGATATAATACCCTATAAATATCATTTACTCGATTTCTTGAGATCACCGCATCATCGAAACGCTGGGAATTAAACAAATTGAAATCGAACTCCTCAGCCGGCTCCGCGCGCCATAGTCTAAGCGTATTAACATTATCGGTGCCGTAACCAGTAATCGGGATATCAAAAGGAACCGCATAGACATCCATATCCTGATAATGTACAAGCACTCTGTCCTTCTCTCGCCTTACCATGAAAGGATAACCCTTTTCCATCCAGGCATCTGGATATTCCTTCTGGAAACCATTCTCAAACGCTTGTCTGAACAGTCCGTAACGATATAATATGCCATAGCCGGTAACAGGCTGATCAGCGGTAGCACAGGAATCAAGGAAGCAAGCGGCAAGTCTACCCAGACCGCCATTACCAAGACCAGGATCAATTTCCTGTTCCTCAAGCTCTCTGAGATCATAGCCAAAGGACGCAACTGACTCCTGTACCAGCTCATATAAACCAAGATTGACCAAATTATTCACAAGTGATCTGCCGATCAGAAACTCCGCCGAAAAATAGTGAGCCTGTCTAACCTTCTCATAAGCGATATCAGTCCGCTCCCAGCCTGGCGCCAGAAGCTCCATGATCGTTCGCGAAAGCGCAAGCCAGAAATCATGCGGCTGACATCTCTGCGGACTGCAGGCGGACTCTGACATCAAGTGCGCCTCTATTCTATCTTTTATCTGTTTAGTGTCAATATTCATCTAAGACCTCCATTTTCCCAAGCCAGAATTATACAGTATCTCATTCCAAAAAGATATAATCCGGCTCTGTCATCGTGGATTTCCAGTCTTTGTCGACTAGAATAGATACCAAATGCAATAATAATGCTTTATAATACCATAAGTGGCTGAATGTTATGAGTATTACAGCCAGACGGACGACAAACTGTGGCTTCAGATACAATAAGTTGTCGATCCAGAAGGAGCTGTTCATGCCTTTTGTAATTATACAATATTTGGCGTCTGTTGCCGCGGCATTAGGTGCTTTCCTGTTTTTTCGTCGCATGCCGATCGAGTGGTTGCTTGATTATGGCGAGAAGCGGGCATCTGCTGAGCTATACCGTAAACAACAAATACAGTTTACGCCATATGCGATCGGCCTGGCCGGAGCATCGATGCTTGTGGTGTTTTTTCTTCGTCAGAAGGATCAGCCCGGAATCTTAAACGTAATCAGTTTTATGATATGTCTTCTGTTATTCATGATCATGATCGCGGACTGCCGAACCAGAATAATTCCAGATCAGTTTCTGCTTATTCTGCTGCCATCAGCGCTCTTATTATGGTTTTTCAGCGAACGTTCGCTTGTATCACTGCTATTTCGCATTGCAGCGGCACTTGGCGGCGGCGGACTGCTGCTGCTGATCAGCTGGCTTGGAGCACGCATAATGAAGCAGGAGGCAATGGGAATGGGCGATGTTAAGCTTCTGGCCGCTGCTGGGCTTATAGCTGGATTTCCCGGCATTATTATTGTATTTATACTTGCCTTCGTCATTGCTTCACTCCCGGCCTTGATATTACTGATCATACGCAGAATCAAGCCTGAAACAGATGGCTCGCTCGCTTTCGGACCATACATTTCACTCGCCGTTATCCTTGTTTTATTGTTTGAACAGGAAATTCTGGAACTCTGGTCATGGTGGCTTAGCCTTGCTGCCGGAGCAGCCTGAGAATATGAGGCATTTACAGCATATGGAGCTAGCTAAGTAATGAAAAAGAATCACAATAGCGATAAGCGCGCTTTGCAAAACTTCATATTGGCAAAAGCCAAGCCGCGGATACGTGGTTCAGATTTCGGCCAGAGCGGCAGCCAGACAATTCTGGCTAATTACTCCCATGCAGGCACTTTGCTTCTGCTCCATACTGTTTTTTATCTTCTGATCGATCTGTTAATACAAAACTCAGCAGCTGTGAGGAATATTCTTGGTGCGAACACATTACCATCCTTCGCTATCAGCGGGCTCTTAACTCAGGGGCTGCTGATCCTTCTGCCTACAATACTGATCATATTGATTTTTCGGATTGACCCGGTCATTGTCGCCGGTGACAAGCCACGCGCAGGAACGATTATTCTTGCAATGGCAGCCGGTATTCCGGCAGCCGCTGTTTTTCAAGGATTAAATAACCTGTTGATATATACATTGGTAAGAGCCGGCTGGCAGCTGCCAGCGTCAACAACGCCATATGTGTTTAGTACAGATGTGATCTGGAATGCCCCATGGAATATCAAACTGGTGATTCTGATCATAAGCGCTTTTCTACCTGCTTTTGCCGAAGAGCTGATGTTCAGAGGAGTTATTCAAGGAAGTCTGATCAACAGAAGCCGCATAACAGTAGTCATTTTTTGGCAGGCTGCGGCCTTCACGTTATTCCACCTGGACCCGCTGTTTATTTTGCCTCCTTTGCTAGCAGGCTTAATGCTTGGCTATTTACGTCATAAGAGCCAGAGCCTGCTGCCACCGATCATTTGCCATATCTCACTTAACATATCTTTGATGCTGTTAAATCCGCTCTTACCAAGATTGACAAAAAGCATGCTTGAAATAAGTACTGAAACTACTCAGTCACTTTTTTATGCATCTCTCATCTCATCCTGCATAGCTGCTGTTGCACTTGTTCCATTACTTGTCATAATCAGTAATTATGGAAGCTATACTCCAACTGAGAAAAACCCTTTAAGACTTTTTCCGGGCGACTGGAAACTGGCCTTCGCTCTGTTAATAATGCTAATCACGATCGGATTTAGCTATTTTAATGGTATTTCGTGATAAAATAGCAATGTATAGACTAGACGTTGGACTCAAATATAAGCACGAATTTTTTATTTTAATGGAAGGCAGCGGAGCTCATAGATGTGTCCGCTGATTCTGGTAAAAACTAATGGATGATCGCAGTAAGTTTTACAAGGATGCGGCTACAGTATTAGCAATAGTCAAATATTTATTGATTTTCGCGATTATTGGACTGGTCGTCTATTTTGGCGCATCTATTCTTGTAATTCTAATCCCCTTCGCTATCGGACTCATTCTGGCCAGAACAGCTTATATGCTGTCATATCAATGGCGCAGATTTCTCAAATGGCTTGCATCGATCTCAGGAAAGCACAATTGGAAAATAGCCAAGAAAAAATCCGGCCTTGCACCTGACAGAAGCGAGGCCAGGGCTGCCGGAGTCTTCTATATACTGGTTGTTATTATTTTGTTGGCAGCACTTGCAGGAATTATCTTCGCTACTATCAGCCAGGTCAGATCACTTGCCTCATACATACCTGATTTTGTGAAGGACACCTCATTGATCGAGCGAATCACAAGTATATTGGCGGACTGGTCAGGACGTCTTGGAGGTCTTGTTGATGACAGCATCATCAATATGATCAGCAACAGCCTGATAGGGCTTCAGGAACGTCTGATAGAGGCCCTTCCGGACATCGCTGGTGGCATACTTAACTGGGCTGGACGCTTCCTTGGCAACCTGCCAGCCATCATAATCGGTGTTGTTGTTGTATTGATGTCAGGATATTATTTTGCAGCTGACAGCCGAAGCATATATAAGTTCATGTATAGAAATATAAAAGACAGAAACTTCGTTCGTAAGGCCTTTGGTCTCGTCAGTTCTTTGTCTAATACTTTGTTTCGTGTTATCGGCGGCTATATTCTTCTGCTATTTATAACCTTTTTCGAGGCACTTATTGGCTTCACTTTAATTGGAATGCCATATGCGGTTATTCTCTCAGTAGTTGCTGCGATAGTTGATTTCCTGCCGCTCCTGGGCATAAGCGCGACAATGGTACCAATCATCCTCTATATGTTTATCAACGGCAACATATTCGGCGGCATCGGCGCGATCGTCATGCTGGTCGTCATATCAGTTGCCAGAAGATTCCTCGAACCTCATATTCTCGGAAACGCTATGCATCTTCATCCGATGGCAACCCTGCTATCAATGATTTTTGGCGTCTCAGCCTATGGATTGAGTGGTATCTTCATTGGGCCGATTATACTGGTAATAGTGATAGAGGTTTTTGCTCAGTTCGGCTTAGACCGCCAGCTAAGAAGTCTTCTCGGACGACTTCTCCGGCATATCAATGTCGATAACGGACCTGGCAAATCTGAAATCAAATAGGATCCGCAGGCTTATCCTTATCTCCGGAGCGCCTTATGAAAGCGCCTGGAGATACATGCTCCTCCATCGGCAGATAATACATCATTTGCGGGTGCGGAGTTGATTCGATAGGCTTCTGCTCAATATCAAGTATTTTGTCAGCACGAAGCTTGATATGTCTTCCTCTGGGCTGAACCAGTTCAAGCTCGTCACCCAGACTGATTTTGTTCCGCTGCTCAACCAAAACAAGCTTGCTGTCAGGGAGCCAGCCCTTTACCATGCCAACAACGGCAGCCTCGCGAATCATAGTATCATCCTCAAATACCTTCGCATCCTCTTGAGGAGATGTGAAGTAGAAGCCTGTATCGAAGGGTCTGTGAACGGTCTGTGTAAGGTCCCTGAGCCAATCAGGATCCATCTGATAATTAGCCGGGTTTTCAGCCCAGGTATCAATTGCCTGCCTATAAGCCTTCACAACAGTCGCGACATAAAACGGACTCTTGGTCCTGCCCTCGATTTTGAAGCTGCTGATGCCGCTGCTTATAAGCTCAGGAATATGCTCAATCATGCAAAGATCCTTTGCGTTAAAAATATAAGTGCCGCGTTGGTCTTCTTCCATCAACAGCTGGTCCTCTGGTCTCTTCATCTCCGTAAGCAGGTATTGCTCAGCCGGTTCAGAACGAAACCTCCAGCGACAGGTTTGAGTGCAGGCACCCTTATTTGCGCTGCGGCCTGTTAGATGTGCCGATAACATACATCGGCCTGACCAGGCCATACACATAGCACCATGAACAAACGCTTCAAGCTCAAGATCATCTGGAATCTCAGATCTGATTCTCCTGATATCCTCCATGCTGAGCTCACGTGCCAACACGATTCGACGGGCACCCTGCTCATACCAGAACCGACATGCCCGCGCGTTAGATGTACTTGCCTGCGTGCTGATATGAATCTCCAGCTCTGGTCTGGTTTCTTTTGCCAGAGCAAACATACCGGGATCAGATATAATTACAGCGTCGGCACCGCTGTCAGCAATCGCCCTGACGGCATCCTCGGCAGCACGAAAATCCTCAGGGGTAGCTAGTATATTCATGGTAGCATAAGCAGGTAATCCATGCTCATGGGCCTTCTCAACGGCAGCCGGCAGACCATAGGACAAATCGAAATTACCACTGGCGGCTCTTAGGCTGTACGCGGTCGTACCAAGATATACCGCGTCAGCGCCATACTTTATTGCCATATCCAGTTTATTCATATCTCCTGCGGGTGCGAGCAGCTCGATACCAGCCTTAAGTTCTTTTTTCTTATACGGATTCATATTATAACCAGATCAATATTGATCTGCTCTCCTTCATACGATCAGAGATCAGCCGATTCTTAAGGCTCCGATGTTTCAACGCCCGCTTCTGACTGGTCTTCTTGATTTTCCTCGTTTTCGAGACGGTTAAGGTAATTTTGAATATTAGCCTCATGCTCCTCGAAGGTGATTGCAAACAGAGTCTTCCCATCCTCTCCGGTCGCGCTGAAGAATAAGTATTTATTATTAGCCGGCCACAGAGCAGCCTCGATTGCCGCTATACCAGGTGAATTGATCGGACCAGGCGGCAGCCCCAGATTTGCATGTGTGCTATAAGCATTGTCTTTGAACATCTCAATTTCCGACAACGACAGCCAAAGCACCGGTGCGAGACCATTCTCCTGCCTGAGATAATTAATTGTTGTATCAGAGCTCAGCGATTGCTCAGCCTTCAGGCGATTATGAAATACTCCGCCGATATCGGCCATTTCAGTAACGTTCATAGCCTCAGCCTGGATCAGTGATGCCAACGTAACAGCTTCATCTATTGACATGTCCATCAGCGCAGCTCGATCAAAAATTTCCTGAGTCAGCTTCATTTCAGTATTATTGAGAAATGTTCTGATGATCGTTTCCTCATCTGAATTGACGTCGAAAAAGTATGTATCAGGAAACAGGTAACCCTGCAGCATCCAATCTCTATCCGCGGACGGTTTGATCTGCTTAACGAAATCATAGTCAATGAAGATGTTTGGCCGGCGCATCATATTGTCCAAAACCTTTTCATCGAATTTAACGCCTGCCTGACGCAGCTTCTGCTTGACCTCCCGATAAGATATACCCTCGGGAAAGGTCACCTGAACCGGTTGTGGCCTTCTGGTCAGAATAAACATGATCTCATCATAGCTCAAATCTTTAACCAAATAGTGGGTACCGGCAATATAGGATCCATCAAAACCATTGAATTTCGACAAGATCGTAAACATCAGCGGATTGCCGATCATGCCGTTCTTCTCAAGTATTTCTGCTATATCTTTTGTGTCAGAGGCTCTGGGTATGATTATTTCAACAGCACCAGGTGTCGCTTCATTGATCGGCGAGCTGCCGGTCGCGTCGAAGGCAGACTCAAGCTGATCAAACCTGCTGTTTTGAGCCAGCACGTAAGAGAAACCAAAATAGAACCCTGCTGCCGTAACAGAAATCAGCAGAAATATAACAACCACTATGGTCAATGTTCTTGTAACTCTTTTCGACACCATCTGGTCGGACCTCCGTTAACCTGAGCGGCCGGCAGTTATTGCAGTTGCCTTAATTATTTTCCCTGCCGTTTTTTTGAGAGGATACGTGCACGCTGATCTGCTTGAAGAATACGCTTGCGAAGACGTATGGTTTTCGGTGTTATCTCAATCAGCTCATCGTCTGATACAAACTCCAAAAACTGCTCAAGGCTCATCAGTATTGGCGGTACAAGTCTTAGCGAATCGTCGGCACCTGAAGCTCTCATGTTGGTAACATGCTTCTTCTTACAGACATTAACTACGATGTCATCGTTTTTCGGATTACGGCCTACCACCATTCCCTCATAAACCGGTGTTCCGGCACCAATAAACAAACTACCGCGCTCCTGTGCATTATACAAACCATATGTTACAGCCTCACCAGATTCCCAGGCAACGAGAACGCCATGCTGACGTGTTTCTATCTCGCCCTTCCAAGGCTCGAAGCCGCTGATAACGCTGTTCATTATACCATTGCCCTTGGTGTCGGTCAAAAACTCAGACCTGTAGCCTATGAGACCTCGAGAGGGAATTCTAAACTCCATTCTGGTATATCCCTTCTCCGGTGGCAGCATATTGATCAGCTCAGCCTTACGTCTTCCCAGCTTCTCAATTACTACACCAACAAACTCCTCTGGTACATCAATAAGAACCATTTCGATTGGTTCAACCATTTCACCATCGACTTCTTTTACAATGACCTTGGGTTTGGAAACCTGAAGCTCATAACCCTCACGACGCATAGTTTCGATCAAAATAGAAAGATGAAGCTCGCCTCTGCCCTTAACAATAAACGCTTCAGTTGTATCAGTCTCTTCCAAGCGCATAGATACATTCGTTTCCATTTCACGCATCAGGCGATCACGCAGATGACGTGAGGTGACAAATTTACCTTCTTTACCGGCAAAAGGACTGTCGTTGACGCTGAAGGTCATAGCGATAGTTGGCTCATCGATATTTACAAAAGGTAGTGGCTCAGGGAAGCCCTGCGCGCAAATCGTATCACCGATATTAATTTCAGGTATACCGGCTACGCAAACTATCTCGCCAACCGTGGCATCCTGAATCTCACTGCGCTTAAGCCCTTCATAACGGAATAACTTAACTATTTTGGCATTTTGCAGAGACTGATCGTCATAACCACAGACAGTAACCTGCTGTGCCTGGTTTATCGTTCCACGCTCCACTCTGCCTACGGCGATTCTGCCGATATAATTATCGTAATCAATGTTAGAGACCAATAGCTGAAGCGGCTCTTGTGTGAAGCCCTTAGGACAAGGCACATGCTCCTTAATTGTTTCAAGCAGAGGCAGGCAATTGAGATTCTCAACACCCTGATCGATCTCTTTATAGTCAAGTACGGCGTAGCCGTCTTTTCCCGAGGCATACAATATCGGGAAATCAAGCTGATCGTCATCAGCACCAAGCTCAATAAACAGCTCAAGTACCATATCAACGACCTCCATCGGGCGGGCATCCGGACGATCGATCTTGTTAATTACAACTAGAGGGGTGAGCTTCATGTCAAGTGCCTTACGCAAGACAAATCTTGTCTGCGGCATCGGACCGTCATAAGCATCTACGACCAGCAGAACACCATCTACCATTTTGAGAACACGTTCGACCTCGCCGCCGAAATCAGCATGTCCTGGTGTATCAACAACATTTATTCTGATATCACCGTAGCTTATTGCAGTATTTTTCGCCAGGATAGTGATACCTCTTTCTCTCTCAAGATCATTGGAATCCATAACCTGTTCAATAACCACTTCGTTATCGCGGAATATACCGCTCTGCTGCAGCATAGCATCTACAAGAGTAGTCTTGCCGTGATCGACATGGGCGATGATCGCGACATTGCGCAGATCAGCGATGGAACTTATTTCATTTGACACTAAATTTTTCTTCCCTTCTTAGCTGTTGGAGCTCTTGCGTCGATTTATACTTTCTTCTCTTTACCTCGCAGCATGAACCATATAGGTGTGCCGACGAAGCCAAAATTCTTCCTGAATTGGTTTTCCAGATAACGTTCATATGAGAAATGCATAAGCTTTGTCTCATTTACGAACAGCACAAATTGCGGTGGTCTCACAGCTACCTGAGTTGCGTAATAGATCTTAAGATGCTTGCCCTTGTCCTGAGGTGTCGGCACCATAGCTACAGCCTCAGAGATCAAATCATTCAGCATTCCGGTAGTAAGCCTTCTGCCACCTTGTTCATAAACCTGATTAACTAACGCAAGCAGCTTATGCACACGCTGGCCGGTCAAAGCCGATATAAAAATTATCGGGGCATATTGCATGAATCCGAAGCGCTCCCTGACCTGTTTTTGATAATCCTCAAGAGTGCCCGTCTCCTTGTCGACCAAATCCCATTTATTGACGGCGATAATACATGATTTGCCAGCCTGATGGGCATAACCGGCAACCTTTGTATCCTGTTCAGTTACACCTTCAGTCGCGTCAATAAGGATCAGACAAACGTCGGCACGCTCGATCGCGCCCAAGGATCTGATCATACTATATTTTTCTACACTCTCGTCAATTCTGCTTTTCTTTCTTAGTCCGGCAGTATCGATCAACAGAAAACGCCCATCGTCACATATAAGCTCTGAATCAATCGCATCCCTGGTCGTTCCAGGTATATCAGATACGATCGAACGATCCTCACCCAAGAGCTTATTTACAAGTGAAGATTTACCGGCATTTGGCTTACCGATGACCGCGACCTTGACCAGATCATCCTCCTCATCCTCTTCAGATTCTGAAGGAAAATGATCATAAGCGGCATCGAGAAGCTCGCCAAGGCCTAATCTGTGAACAGCCGAAATCGGGAAAATGTCCCCCAAGCCTAGGTTGTAAAACTCATAGGCATCTGCAGGCATATCTCCAACATGGTCAGCCTTGTTGACAGCTACAAGCACCGGCTTGGCAGATTTCCGCAGCATCTCAGCTATGTCCGCATCATCAGCAGTCATACCTGTTTTGAGATCTACCAGAAAAATGATGACGTCTGCCATATCTATCGCCAGTTCTGCCTGTCTGCGCATTTCACGTAGGATCAAATCATCTGTTTTCGGTTCAATACCACCTGTATCGATCAGCGAAAATTTTCGCCCGCGCCATTCACCCTCGGCAAAGATCCGATCACGCGTTATACCAGGTGTATCATCAACTATCGACAGTCTCTCGCCTATCAGACTGTTGAAAAATGTCGACTTGCCAACATTTGGCCGGCCAACTACCGCAATAACCGGTCTACCCATTGCTTTTCCTCCTTATAAAACTGACAGCCGCTGTGCTGTCAAGCTTAGCGGCATCCAGTTCCGGATGACAATAATCATCTATTACTCAATTCATCAGCCAATGCTTCAAGAGCATTAAGCAGGCCCTCAGCCATTTCAGGAACAGCTACCACTCTTCTACCAAGTCCATCAGCAAGCTCTTGCAGCGACATATCATCGAGAAAAATATCCTCATCAGACTTAAGCATACAATCAGGAATAACTACAATTGCTTCAGACCCTGAAGCAATCAGCTCATTCAAGACTGGCTTAAGCTGCTTAAGCAGATCCTGACCGGTAACCAGGCCGGCAACTGACACAGTATGGCCGAAGAAATCATTATTTATCCTTATAAGCCGCAGGTCCAGCCCGAAACGTTCTGCTAATACAGGAACAAGAGGACTGATAACTTGTGAAGCCAGCTCACCCGTCGCCAGAATTATACTGACCCTTGAATTCTTATCAACAATGTCCATTTGATTCGGGTTGGCAATATCGACCGCAGGACTGGCCTCCTTGAAAAGCTCATTATCTGTCGCAATATTATCTCCATTGATAAATCTACTGACAGTATCAAGAAATAGCGCTGCCATGCCAACACCATTTTCAAGCTGCGGATACTCTTCATATTCGTTTGCCGGCGGAAAATCTCTGCCTGCTTTCAGATAAAACTCGTCACCAGCATATACTATTCGACGACCTCTCCCTGCCAGGTGATGTGCTTGCCATTTACTTACCGTATCAAGAACTTTCGCGGCCTCTTCTTCAGAAAATACTCTTAATGGAAAAAGTCGATTCTCTTCACGATATTTTGTTACTCCAACAGGAACCATTGCTATACTAAGCACATTGTCCCCCAGCGCTGCCAGGTCTGACAAGGTGTTATCCAGAACCTCCCCGTCATTTACCCCCGGCACAAGCACCAATTGACAATTCAGAGCAATACCGGCTGCGGCAAGCTTCTGCAGACGTGCATAGAGCTCACCAGCATGCTTATTGCGCATCATACGCATACGAACTACAGGATCTGTCGCATGAACAGAAATATTCATAGGCGAAAATCTATACGATATAAGTCTGTCGAGCTCCTTATCCTCAAGATTAGTCAGCGTCACATAGTTGCCGTGCAAAAATGACATACGCATATCATCATCCTTGAAATAAAGGGTTTTACGCATACCGGACGGCAGCTGGTCGATAAAACAGAAGATGCATCGGTTATGACAGCTTGTACAATCATCTAAAAGAGGATTATCAAACAGCAGACCAAGATCCTCATCCTCATCCTTTTCCAGCTCATATTCAATTTTACTGCCATCTGTTTTTTCTATCAGCAGGATCAGCTCCTCACTGAGCTGCCTTACCTGATAGTCAAAAATATCCAGCACTGGCTGACCATCGATGCTGATCAGACGGTCACCTGGCTGAATATCCAGCTCTTGTGCCAGACTGCCGGTTTTCACCTGGCTGATGATCTGTCCATTATTGGCTGACATAAAGACTCCTCGAATATGGCTCATAAAAAAATGGAAAGCAGCGAGTATGATAGAATCATTCCCGCTGCGTCAACGATCCTTTGTCAAACGACAGTAATTCCCGAGCCTATCAGGCCTCAGAAGTCTTGACGATCTCTCTGCCCTTATAATAGCCACAAGCTTTACATACCTTATGCGCCAGTTTCTTCGTATGACACTGCGGGCATTCAACCAGTCCAGGTACACTCAGTTTCCAGTTGGATCTGTGACGTGCTGTTCTGGCCTTGGACCATTTACGTTTAGGATTTGCCATTCCTCTACACCTCCATCATGTCCGCAGAACATCCTCATCGTCCTGCAGCAGTTTACTCAATTTTGCGAATGGTGACCCTGCGCCAGACTCAGTCTGACAGCTGCACGATCCCTCATTCAAATCTCTGCCGCATACCGGGCAAAATCCCGGACATGCGTCCCGACACAGCAGCTGGCCGGGAGTGTTCAACAACAGATTATCTCTGATGGCCTGATCGGTATCGATCGCGTGGCCAGCATAGCCATAAAACTCACCGGACTCATCCATCTCTGCAGAACCGGCTGATCGACGATACTGTTCATCGACCGGAATTTCGTACTCCTGTCTGGCATCTCTCAAGCACCTGTCGCAGATACCTGCTCTGATAACTCTTAATGTACCAGTCAACCGGAATACATCGTTTTCTATACATAACAGCTCGCCGGCGAATCTGACGCTCTCAAAACGATCATTCTCATCTCCGTGAAGCAACAGCTCATCCGTTCTTATCACGAAGTCCAGAGGAATCGTTCCGCCTGGCGTTCTGGCTAGTGAAAGCACATCTATCTTCATATCATACCTCCACAGACGCGAACAATATTATCTATCAGAATCATTGATATGTCAACTGCTCTGCCATCTGTTTTTCACATTTTGTGCAAATGACACCACTTCAGGAACCACTCTTCATCCTTAGAGCCTTGACAGTCAGGCTGAGCCTTGTGTTCACCGGCTCCTGCTGATTGAAATCGATCGTATAGCCAAGATGAACAGAGCCGCCTCTTCTCGAAAGCTTATTCTCTACGAGGCTGGTATATATACCTACATCAAGATCACCATATGGTGTTTCCATTCTTGTTATATGTCTGGCTCCTGCATTGAAGGTCAGCTTCATCCCATGAGTTCCCTGGCGCAGAAGCGTGACGACACCATCATCGCCGACACGCATAGTTGTACGTGTCCCCTCCATGCCGGTGGCCTCACTCTCATCATATACAATAAACCAGGCCTTCTCGCGATGAAACATTGTGCCCTCAGTAGTTAGCTTGACCGCCTCCGGCTTCTCTTCACCGCTCCATTGCTGGCCCTCAATTGTAATCAGAACATTAGGTTCCATTCTTAATACCTTTCTGTGAAACAATCCACAGCCTTGCTCTAGTAGTTTTCAATCTCCACATGCCCGGCAGCTCTTATCCGTTGTTCGAGAAAGGTACTGCCCAGCTGCTGAAAATGCGACGCGCTGTCACTGGTAAAAAACTGATGCCAGCCTTCTCCAGTCTGTTGATTAAGCAATTCAGCTCTCACAAGCTGTTGCCTTACCTGCTCAGCCACTGATCTGCCTGCATTGATCAGTTTGACCTCCGGACCCATCACCGAGCTGATCGCCTTAGTCAGAAGCGGATAATGCGTACAACCCAGAACAAGTGTGTCAATATTGTCTTTGATAAGCGGCTCCAGATAAACACCCGCTACAGATTTAACAATTTCGTTGTCCCACCAGCCCTCTTCAGCAAGTCCCACAAACAGAGGACATGCCTGTTGACTGATTCTGAGCGGTCGGCCACTCACTCTGGTCAAAGCCTGGGCATAGACACCACTCTGCACTGTCCCTCTAGTGCCGATAACGCCTACACGTTGACTAGAGGTAGCCGCTATCGCGGCCTGTGCGCCTGGTGTAATCACCTCGATAACAGGAACACCAGCCATAGCCTTGACCTCATTATAAGCCTGAGCGCTTGCGGTATTGCAGGCAATCACTATCATTTTCACGCCCTGCTCAAGTAAAAATCTCGTATTCTGCTGCGAGTATCTTCTTACAGTCTCGCCTGACTTGCTGCCGTAAGGCGTCCTGCCGCTGTCACCAAAATAAACAGTGTTCTCATGTGGCAGCAGCTTAATGATTTCCTTAAGTACGGTCAGTCCTCCCAGACCGGAATCAAAAACGCCGATCGCTTTCTCCGCCATGGGATCTATAAGGGTCTCCTGCTCTGAGAACTCCGACAAACCAAAATTAATCATATCAGCTCCTGTCTTTTACCAGCCTCATAATCAGCAACAGCCAGCTCACACAGCTCTCGTGTCAATTGCCCAATAGGCTTGCCTGATTTGGCAAAAGCCTGTGGAAATACACTTATAGTGGTAAATCCCGGCATAGTATTTATTTCATTAATGTAGATATCGCCAGCATCTGTCAGGAAAAAATCTATACGCGAAAGCCCTCGGCAGCCTAGTGCCTTCCAGGCATCAACAGCATAATTTTTGATCGCGTTCTCGATATCCGGTTCCAGCGGAGCAGGCAGCAGAACGATTGCGCCATCATCACTGAAATACTTAGTTTCATAATCATAATAATCAACATGTCCGGCAGTGGCAACCTCGCCTATAACTGCTGTTTCAGGCTCTTCATTACCCATTACGGCAACTTCGATTTCTCTGGCTTTTACAAACTCCTCAACCAGCACAACTGAATCAAAAAGCGCCGTATGTTCAAGAGCTGACTCCAACTCAGT
>CAZSLR010000016.1:13235-19243 GCA_964607635.1 uncultured Oscillospiraceae bacterium | reverse complement strand
GGCTTCTATCGATAGCCTTTGTTTTTGTATCCTGGCTGGTTGCAGTAATTCCAAGTGCTATCGTCACCTTGATGGCGTTTTCCTGGGGTGCTGTTTCCGGTTCGTTTATAGGTCCATATATTTGGGGCCTTTATAGCCGCAAGATAACTCGCTTTGGAGCAGCTGCTGGTATGTGCAGCGGGCTTCTAACTGTTCTGATAGGCGCAGCGGCCGCATTCATTCAAAACAGCCAGACAGCGGCCTCCTGGTCGCCAAGACTGGCAGTACTGGCAATGGCGGTATCAATCGTTGTCACACCCTTGGCCAGCCTGATATCACGAAAATGGTCCAAAATCCCGGAAGGAACAAATGCATTATGATTTGGAATCCCGCAGAGAAACTCAGCAGAAGCGAGATGGAAGCACTGCAGCTTGAACGTCTGCAGCAGACAGTTGCAAGAGTATGGGAGAATGTCCCCTTTTACCGGCGTAAAATGGAAGAGCTTGGAGTTCGCCCTGAGCATATCAAATCGGTACAAGACGTCTCTCTCCTGCCGCTGACCGTTAAGAACGATCTGCGCGATAACTATCCATATGGTTTATTTGCCAGTCCGCAACGATCGATCGTGCGTTTTCATGCCAGCTCAGGTACGACCGGTAAGCCGATCGTTGTCGGCTATACCAGAAACGATATGGAGGTCTGGACCGACTGCTGCGCACGTGTCGCGTCAGCGGCAGGTATAGGCCAGGATGATGTCTGTCAGATAGCCTTTGGCTACGGTATGTTTACCGGTGGATTTGGCATGCATTATGGTATTGAAAGAGTCGGTGCGACTGTTGTGCCTGCGTCAAGCGGCAATTCTGAACGCCAGCTGATGTTTATGCAGGATTTCGGAACTACAGGACTTGTCGCCACACCTTCGTATATTTTGCATTTGACCGAGGTTATGAAGGAGCAAGGTATAAGTCCTGATGATCTCAAGCTGAGAGTTGGACTCTTCGGCGGTGAGGGTCACACTCCTGAGATGCGTGAGCTGATCGAGCAGAGACTGGGTATTATAGATACTCAGAATTACGGTCTGACAGAGCTCTGCGGACCGGGTGTATCCTATGAGTGTCTTGAAAATAATGGTCTGCATATCAATGAGGATCATTTTCTGCCTGAGATCATAGATCCGGAAACAGGCGAGGTCCTGCCCGAAGGCTCTCAGGGCGAGCTTGTATTTACAACACTTACCAAAGAAGGAATTCCGATGCTGAGATATCGTACCAAGGATATATCTCAGCTGCATTATGAGCCTTGTGCATGTGGACGCACTAATGTTCGTATGTCACTGGTAAAAGGCAGGTCCGACGATATGATGGTCATTCGTGGTGTAAATGTCTTCCCATCACAGATTGAAGCAGTTCTGATGACTGTTTGCGGAATCGGACCACATTATCAAATCGTTGTTACTACAGAGCATTTCATGGATAGGCTTGAAATAAGAGTTGAGTTGACTGATGGTGAGAGGCTGGAGAGCTATGCCGGTCTGGAGAGCCTGATCAAGGAGATCCGTCAGAAGCTGAAGGTCGTTCTGCAAATAGATGCCAGAGTAACTCTGCTTAATCCCCAGACACTGGAACGCACGGCCGGTAAGTCAAAAAGAGTAATCGACCAACGTGAGAAATGCTTCTAAGCTCCCGGCTGATGACTTTTGCAGGTATAGCCCGGTTGATGACTTTTGCAGGTATAGGCTATTATGATATATTCTTATAAGCAAGATAAAACAGTTTTTACATGCTGTTTTCAGATAAGCAGGAAAGGTTGCAGGTGAGAGATTTGAAAGAAATTTTGCTTGGAAATGAAGCGATCGCACGTGGTGCGTATGAAGCTGGAGTCAAGGTGGTTTCCTCCTATCCTGGTACGCCCAGCACTGAGATTACACAGGCTGTATCTTCATACGATCGTGTTTACTGTGAGTGGGCCTCTAATGAGAAGGTCGGACTTGAGGTGGCCATAGGTGCCAGTCTCGCAGGTGCTCGAGCGATGAGCTGTATGAAGCATGTCGGTTTGAATGTGGCTGCAGATCCGCTGTTCACAGTATCCTATACCGGAGTATCAGGTGGCCTTGTAATTGTTGTTGCTGATGATCCCGGGATGCATAGCTCGCAAAATGAGCAGGATAGCCGGAATTATGCCAGAGCCGCCAAGCTGCCAATGCTTGAGCCGGCTGACAGTCAGGAGTGTCTTGACTATACAAAAATGGCCTTTGAGCTTTCGGAGAAATACGATACTCCTGTCATGATCAGGCTATCAACAAGAATCTCACATTCGCGGACGCTTGTATCTCTAAGCGAGCCTATAGATCAGAAGCTGATTCCTTATGAGAAGAACATGCAGAAGAATGTAATGATGCCTGCGATGGCAGTTAAGAGACATATTGTCGTCGAGGAACGTCAGAGCAGAATCGCTGCCGATACCAATGCCGGTAAGCTGGATGGACTGGTGACGATCGAAGAGGGTTCGGCTGAGCTAGGAATAATTACCAGCGGAATTGCCTGGCAATATGTAAAAGAAGCTATGCCGGAGGCAAAGGTACTCAAGCTTGGTATGATCTGGCCTCTACCGATAGATAAGATCAAGGAGTTCGCTGCTTCAGTTAAGCGTCTGGTCGTTATTGAGGAGCTTGATCCTGTTATTGAAACGGAGCTCAAGGCCGCAGGCGTTGTCTGCGAAGGTAAGTCGCTTTTTACTCTTCAGGGAGAATATACACCTGCGATGATTCGTGAGGCGCTATCTGATAATAAGAATCCCGAGTCGGCTTTTGACAAATCAGCTTTGCCGCTGGCGCCGGGCAGACCGCCGGTTATGTGTGCCGGCTGTCCGCACAAGGGTTTGTTTATGGCGCTTAGTCGTCTTAAGGCTGTTGTTGCAGGTGATATCGGCTGCTATACACTTGGCGCGCTTAATCCTACCAATGCCATGGATGCCTGTGTGTGTATGGGCGCTTCAATAGGTATGGCACATGGAATAGACAAGGCTACTGACAGCGCGATGACTGAGAAAACAGTTGCTGTTATAGGCGATTCAACCTTCCTGCATACAGGCATTAATGGATTGATCAACAGCGTATATAATGGCAGCCGCAGCACTGTCATTATTCTTGATAATTCCATTACCGGTATGACAGGTCATCAGCAGAATCCGGCAACCGGCAGAAATATTAGACTCGAAGCGGCACCTGCTGTTGATCTTGAGGCCTTGTGCCGTTCGATAGGCGTGCAGTCGATCTATACGGTTGATCCGGCAGATACCGACGCAAGCCGCAAGGTCATCGCTCAGGCTATGAAAGAACCTCATGTGACAGTTGTAATCGCCAGAAGGCCATGTGCGCTGATTCCAACAGGACGTGGTACTCCTGATATGGTTGTAAGCCTTGATCGTGATAAATGCACACGCTGCGGTGCCTGCTTAAGAATTATGTGTCCTGCCTTGACTAAGGGAGAAGACGGCTATCCACAGGTTGATCCTTTTACCTGTAATGGCTGCGATCTTTGCGTGCGTGTCTGCCCGTTCGACGCACTGATTTCAGGACAAGACGTTAAGCAAGAGGAGGAAAGAGCATGACGAAGTCTTTTAACATTGTATTGGCAGGCGTTGGTGGTCAGGGAACGCTTCTGGCTGGTAAGCTATTTGGCCTGATCGCCGCGAAAATGGGTCTGGATGTTAAGGTTTCCGAGGTTCATGGCATGGCTCAGCGCGGTGGCAGCGTAATTACTTATGTTCGCATCGGTGAGCGTGTTTTCTCACCTGTGATCGAGCCCGGTGCTGCTGATTTTATTCTGGCCTTTGAAGAGCTGGAGGGCATGCGCTGGGCACACCTTCTGCGTCGTGGCGGCACTCTACTGATCAACACGAGACGGACCATACCAATGCCTGTAGCAATGGGTATGGCAGAATATCCGGATAATATTATCGAGAGTATTCTGGCATTATCTGAGGGTGGTACAACAGTTCACGCGCTTGATGCCCAGAAGCTGGCAGAGGAGGCTGGCTCTGTGAAGGCTGTTAATTTTGTTATGGCCGGAGCGATGTCACATTTTATTGACATTGATACATCTATGTTCCGTGAAGCTATCAATGAACTATTCAGCGGTAAGAAGGCCGTACTGGCTGAAATGAATCAGCGCGCGTTTGACCTGGGTTCTGCTATAATAGAGACAAAATGACAGGAGGAACCGACCTATGTTAGTTAAACAGATATCTGTCTTTCTGGAAAATAAGTCAGGCCGACTTGCTGAGGTTACTAAAACTCTGGGCAGCAATAGTATCGACATCCGTGCGCTCTATATTGCAGACACGACTGAGTATGGCATATTGCGCATGATCGTCGATCAGCCAGAGAAAGCTTTGCAGGCACTTACAGACAGTGGTTTTACTGTAAGCTCAACTAATGTGATCGCGATTGCTATAGAGGATCATCCCGGAACACTTGATCAGGCCTTGGAAACATTGAGTGAAGGCTCAATTTCTGTAGATTATCTCTATGCCTTCGTAGGACGTTCTTCCACAGACGCGATCGTAATAATACGTGTGGAGAATCCACAGCTGGCTTTGGACAAGCTTGAGCAGACCGGTATCAGGGTTTTATCAAGCAAGGAGGTTTACGGAACTTGAGTTATGCCGCATATAGTATGTCAGGCATCAGCAAAACCGTCTACGATCTGTCGGAGCAGGTCATGCAGGCGGTTTTGCCGGCATTTGGCAGACTGGAAAAAATAAAAGAGATCAATCAGCTCAGAGTTATAAGAGCCATGCAGGAGGCAGGTGTTTCCGAGAGTATGTTCGGTGGCAGTACCGGATATGGCTATGATGACAGTGGTCGCAGTCAGATTGAACGTGCGTATGCTGTCGCTTTTGGTGCTGAGGCCGCATATGTCAGAATTCAAATCAGCGCAGGCACGCAGGTTCTTTCACAATGTCTGTTCGCGCTGCTCAGACCGGGAGATGAGCTGTTATCTGTAACTGGAGCACCCTATGATACACTCAAGGAGACGATAGGCAGTGCCGATAATGAAAAGGACACAGGGTCCCTGCATGATTATGGCATAAGCTATAAACAAATCGAATTGCTTCAAGATGGAACGCCGGATCTGACTGCGATCAGGTCTGCTATCAGCAAGAAAACAAAGGTCGTGTTTGTCCAGAAATCAAGAGGGTATACAACCAGAAGATCACTTCTGGCAGAGGACATTCGTAAAATATCTGAGACTGTGCATGAAGCCTCTCCGAATTCCATCGTGATGGTTGACAATTGCTACGGTGAATTTGTGGAGGAGTTGGAACCCTGCATGGTTGGCGCTGACATCTGTGCCGGATCCTTGATCAAGAATCCTGGTGGTGGTCTCTGTCCATCGGGTGGATACATCGTGGGGCGAGCTGATCTTGTCGAACAGGCCGCTTCAAGAATAACCGCACCGGGATTAGGAAGTCATGTCGGTCCTTCACTTGGATTCAACAGGACTCTTGCACAGGGCTTCTACATAGCGCCGCACATTGTCTGTGAGAGCCTGAAGGGAGCTGTTTTCGCTGCAGGCTTGTTTTCTGCTGCCGGCTTCAAGACCTATCCCTCTGTTGATGAAATAAGGGGAGATATCGTGCAGACGCTTGAGTTTGGTGATCCGGATAAGCTTGTTCGTTTCTGTCAGTCGATTCAACAGGCATCACCTGTAGACAGCTTCGTACAGCCTGAACCATGGCCAATGCCAGGTTATGACAGTGATGTCATCATGGCCGCGGGTGCATTTGTACAAGGTGCTTCGATCGAGCTTTCTGCAGATGGTCCACTTAAACCACCTTATCCTGCTTATATGCAGGGCGGTCTTTGCTTCGAAAATGTTAAGCTGGCATGTATGCTGGCACTGGAAAAAATGGAGTAGGCAAGTGAGAAGGCAAAATGAGCCAGTACGCAGATCGATCAATTCAGAGCGTCGCCCTGTTGGTAATGAGCGACGTCCTATTGGCAGTGAGCGACGATCAGTCGCAAG
>CAZSLR010000016.1:0-13135 GCA_964607635.1 uncultured Oscillospiraceae bacterium | reverse complement strand
GCCCTGTTGGTAATGAGCGACGTCCTATTGGCAGTGAGCGACGATCAGTCGCAAGTGATCGTCGTCCTGTAGGCAGTGATCGTCACACTGTCAGCGTTGAGCGAAGAAATGAGAGTGTTCAGAACGATCTGATCAATCGCCATCGGCAAAAAACCTTGCCTAGACTTAAGCCCAGACAGGCCTCAGATGTTGAGAGATTGATGCGGATAGAACGACGTAAGGTCAGAAACCGTGCAATAACAATGTCGATAGGTGTTCTCTTCATAATGCTTATTACAGCAGTTATGATAATTGCTGTTATGAATCAGACTAAGCCCAGACCAAGATTTATGTTTATTCAAGAGGGTACAGTCGAGCATAAGGTAAGCAGTACAGGCCTTATTATCAGAGATGAAAGTGTTTTTACAGCGGCGGCAGGCGGTGTGCTCAAGCCTTTGGCTACAGAGGGCAGCAGAGTTGCCAGAGGACAGAAGGTTGCTCTGATCATTCCCGCGGATCAGCAGGAGAAGATCAGAGAACTGGCAAAGCTTGAGCAGGATATCGTCGATCTGCAGATCGAGCTTATGAACAGCGGTAAAGGGGCAGGCGCCCGCGCCATCTATGATGAGACTAACGCGGCTCTATCATCAGTTGTTAATCTGATCAGATCGGATCTAGTACGTTCAGATGTCAGCAGCATTGGTGGATACTCAACATCACTTGAGGTGCTGATCGACCAGAGAAGCACTAAACTCCTGCCGATTGATTTTAGAGATTCCAGAATCGATCAGCTGAAAAATACGCGCTCTCAGCTGGAGCTGAGTCTTGGCCTGGATTCTGGTACTATTATCTGCCAGCAGCCAGGAATCTTGTCCTTTGAATTGGATGGTCTCGAGGAAAAGATCGGCATTGATTCTGCTTTGACAATAACTCCTGATGATCTGAAAGAGTATATCAATCACAGCACATCGTCAGAAGAGTCTGACAATATAGTTGAGCAGGATGATCCGGTTCTCAGAATTACCGGAAGTATAAATCAGGTTCTGGTATTCTGGCTGGAGGATGCTGATGCAGCCAATTTCGAAATTGATACTTATCAGAATCTATCCATACCCAAGGATGGAATTTTGATTCCTGATTGCCGTATCATTAGGTCTCAGAGCTATGAAAATGGCGTATTAGCAGCATTTGAGACCAGCAGAAGGATAGAATGGTTCTCAGATCGGCGGACTGTAGACGCAGAGATAATAACAGCCTCAACAACAGGAATGCGCGTTCCAATGGTATCACTGCTCAATTATAATAGTAATAGCGGCGACGCAGGCATAATGGTTGTTAATGGCGGATTGACACAGCTTGTGAAGGTTAAGGTAATTGATCACGACAACGAGTACGCGATTATAGATCCTGTTGAAAGTGAAAACTATAAGCCAGAAATATCGACAATTCTGGTAGTTAATCCGTCATCCGTTGAGGAGGGACAGATAATTGCTGACTGATAGAGAAAAGAAAGAAATGGCTGTCAGACTGGATCAGGTAAAGGCCAGTATCAGAAATGCTGCTGTAGATTGTGGAAGATCACCTGAAGAAATAACGCTGATCGGTGTTTCTAAGTTCTTTCCAGCTGATTACGCTCGTATGGCATTTGAGCTTGGCTTAAAAGATCTTGGCGAAAATAGAGTTCAGGAAATGGTTGATAAAATTGACCTGCTTCATGCTGGAGGAATTGATCCCAATTGGCATCTGATTGGTACTCTGCAGAAGAATAAAGTCAAATACATAATCGGTAAAACACATTTGATTCATTCAGTAGATTCGATCGAGCTGCTCCAGGAAATCAGCAAAAGAAGCTCAGCACAAGGAATTGTGACAGAGGTTCTGCTGCAGGTTAACATCTCCGGTGAACAGAGCAAGCACGGTTTTGAACCTCTGGCTCTGCTGAAAGATATTAAGTCGATGTCAAGTTTTTCAGGAGTAAGAATGCGAGGCCTTATGACTATGGCTCCGATATCGGCTGATCCTGATGATACACTACCTGTTTTTTCAGACACTGCTAAATTGGCAGAAGAATTGCGGGCCGTACTACGCGATGAGAGCTTCGATATTCTCTCTATGGGCATGAGCCAGGATTATCGACAGGCAATAGCATGTGGTGCCACGCATATCAGAATTGGTACTGCGATTTTTGGCACTAGAGTATAGTATGAGCGAATCATCGATTATATCAATGTAATATTTATGATATAAAGAGCGGCTTGTATTTCATTGTGATTACAGCCGCTTTACTCTTGCCTGAATCGTGTTGCGTCGTGTCGATTGCAATCCTATAATAATCACATAAAACAGTTCAAATACTGGAGGGTAATAATATGGCAGCCATATTAGACAGAATATTTAACCGCTTTGGCAGTTATGATGATGAATTTGAATATGAAGATTCTTATGATAATGGACTCTATGAGGAGCCCGCATATGAGGAAGAAGCTATGGAAGAAGAGCCATTGACATCAAATATTCGTAGACCTCAGACCACCTCCAGAGTTGTTGATTTCAAATCTGGCAGTCAGCAGCAGGTCGTAGTTATGCAGCCAGCCGATATCGAGTCAGCTCAGCAGGCTTGTGATCATATCAGATCAGGTAAAACTGTGATATGCAATATTGAGAAGGTTGACCCAAAAGTAGCTCAGAGGGTAATCGATTTCATCACCGGTGCTGCTTATGCACTAGATGGTAAAGTGCTTCCAGTCTCATCAGTAATTTTTGTAGTTGCTCCACGCAATACTTCCTTGCTTGAGGGCGGAATTACCGGTCAGAGCATGGACTATATGAAGCAGACAGCAAACAGTCATTGATTGATAATTCATTTTAATATCCGTTATGAGCCGTTTCATCATTGATGAAGCGGTTTTATAATATTCATAAACAGTACTAAATATCATATTTCAGCCATTTATTTTATGAGAAAGCGCCCGAAGTTATATCGCGGTAAAATACTGGGGCGCTTATGTTTGCGCCATATCTATTTGTGATATAATCATCCACATTGGAGGAATAGAAATGAAGCTACTTTCTATTGCTGTACCGTCGTATAATTCTGAGGATTATCTTGAGCGGTGTCTTGATACACTTGTTGTTGGTGGACCTGATATCGAAATAATCGTAGTTGATGATGGTTCAACTGATAATACAGCCGAAATTGCATATAAATATCAAAAAAAGTATCCAGAGCTGATACGTGTTGAACGTAAGGAAAACGGCGGTCATGGGTCAGCAGTAAACAGAGGCCTTGCTGTTGCGACTGGTGTCTTTTTTAAGGTTGTTGATAGTGACGACTGGGTTGATAACACTGCCTTCCTGGCTGTTATGGATCGTTTGCGAACTTGTCATGATGAGTTGGATCTGCTTATTACTAATTATGTTTATGAGTATTTCTATAACGGTACCAGACATACTGTGCAATATCGTAATGTGTTTCCACAAGACAAGTTTATTGATTGGTCGCACACAAATAAATTCAAGGTAAGTCAGCTGCTGCTTATGCACAGTATGATCTATCGGACAGAGCTGCTTCGTCAATGTGGCTTAAGACTTCCAGAGCATACCTTCTACGTGGATAATGTTGTGGCCTATCAGCCATTGCCGCATGTCAAGAAAATGATGTATGTAGATGTTGATTTTTACAGGTATTTTATAGGCAGGCCGGATCAGTCGGTTAACACTACTAACATGATCAAGAGAATCGATCAGCAGATCCTGGTTACGAAGCTCTTGATAGACTACTATCATTTAGAAAATGATATAGCTGATACCGGACTGCGCAGCTATATGTATAGATACCTGACCATGATGATGACTATCAGTGTGGTTCATCTGATTCTTTCAGATGATAAAGATAATTTCAAGAAAATTCCTGTTTTATGGGATCATCTCAAAAAGCATGATCTGGTTATGTACCGAAAAATAAGACGCAGTCATCTTTGCAGAGCCGCTAATCTGCCTGGCAGAAGCGGTCGAATGATTGCCAAGACCGGCTTCTATATGGCACGGAGAATCTATAAATTCAGCTGATGGAGGAAACAAAATTTGAGTATCATAATTGGTCTTGATATTGGCGGCAGCACAACGAAAATAATAGGACTGGAGCATGGTAAGCTGCTGGGTACAACGCTGGTTAGGGCCAGTGATCCTGTTGCGTCTGCTTTTGGTGCGTTTGGTAAGTTTACTAATGAGAATAAAATAGATCTTGGCAATATCGAGAGGGTTATGGTTACAGGTGTCGGCTCTTCTTACCTGGCCGGTGATCTGCTTAGTATTAGAACAGTTAGAACGCCTGAATTTCAAGCGATTGGTCTTGGCGGACTCTATGTATCAGGTCTGGATGAAGCAATTGTTGTCAGCATGGGGACCGGCACGGCTTTTATAAGTGCTGATAAGGGTCATGTTGAGCACATTATTGGTTCTGGTGTCGGTGGTGGTACAATGTTAGGTCTGTCGAATCGTATGACCAATGTTCGCGATTTCACCATGTTTACTGAATTGGCAGAAAATGGCGACTTGAGTCATATTGACCTCACGATCGGGGATATCAGTCGCAAGGAAATTCCGGGACTATCCAGTGATACCACAGCCTCCAATTTTGGCAAGGTGACAGATACAGCGACAACCTCTGATATCGCCCTGGGGATTGTCAATCTGGTATTTCAGTCAGTTGGCACCGCGGCGGTACTCTCAGCTAAGCTTAAAAAAATCAGCAAGATCGTTTTTACAGGTAATCTTACACTAGTATCTCAAGGGAAGAGGGTGCTTGGAGCCTTCTCGAATCTATATGGTGTAGATATTATTGTGCCGGATCATGCAGAGTTCGCGACTGCGATCGGTGCGGCCTTGTGTGATCCTGAACATCTGGCATGATTGCTTATTTAGAAAGGGTTCAATTGTTTATATACAGATACTGACATGAAACATGGGGGGAACAACATGAAAATTTCATTTTCAACTCTTGGATGTCCGGAATGGTCATGGATAGAAATCACAGCTATGGCAAAGGATCTCGGCTACGATGGTATTGAGATCCGCGGACTTGGACAAGAGATTCGCGCTGCCAGAGCTAAGCCTTTTACCAATGAGGCATTGCCTGAAACTCTGGATAGACTTAAGACCCTTGGTATCGAGCTTACCTGCTTCTCGTCAGATTGTTGTCTGAAAATAGAAGACAGACGTCAGGAAATAATGTCAGAGGGTTTTGAATATATAGATCTGGCATCAAGAGCTGGCGTGCCATTTGTGCGTGTGCTAGGCGATCTTGCTCCTCAGGCAGATGGAGAGGTAGATGATCAGGTCGTTCTAAATGCTTTGCGCTCACTCGCTGATTATGCTTCATGGCGAAATGTGAAGCTTTTGATTGAGACAAATGGCGTCTATGCTGACTCAGTGCGTCTGGCTGCTCTTATGAAGCAGCTGGCGCATGAATCAGTGCGTGTTCTCTGGGATATTCATCATCCTTTCAGATATTTTAATGAGACTCCAGCACAAACCTGGGCAAACTTAGGCGAGTATATCTCATATGTCCATGTCAAGGATTCTGTTATGGAGGATGGCAAGGTTCGCTATCGCATGGTTGGATCTGGTGATCTTCCGGTAAAAGAGGCTCTGGATATTCTGCATGCAGGTGGATATGAGGGCTTCGTTTCATTGGAATGGGTCAAGCGCTGGAGCCGCGATCTCGAAGACGCAGCTATAGTATTCCCCGCATATGCGACCTGGATGAGGAACTGGCAGCGTGATAAGGCAGGCGCAGATGTTTGTAAACGTCCGGAGATAAGTGGTGGAGCTGTTCCGGCTGTTGGAACCGCCGACGGCAAAAGACTGTTCGAGAAGGATATTTTGGTTGATCTTACCATGGGACAGCTGCTTGAAAAGGTTGCCTGTCAGTTTCCTGATCAATATGCGGTTCGCTATACGACTCAGGACTATGCCAGAACCTACAGTGAGTTTCTGAGAGATATCGATGATACTGCCAGAAGCCTGCTGGCATTAGGTGTGAGAAAAGGTGACCATGTTGCTGTTTGGGCAACGAATCATCCGCAATGGCTGCTGGTATTTTTCGCGGCTGCCAGGATCGGTGCGGTATTGGTAACAGTTAATACCTCTTATAAAATTCATGAGGCTGAGTATCTGCTGCACCAGTCAGATACTCATACGCTCGTCATGATGGATGGCTATAAGGATTCAGATTATGTTTCCATACTAAATGAGATCTGTCCAGAACTGGCCTCGTCAACTCCAGGTCAGCTTAATAGCGCTAAGCTGCCTGTTCTGAAGAATGTTATTAACTTCACCAGCAGCCAGCCAGGCTGTCTGGGCTGGGATGAGTTTATTAAGCTTGGCGAGTCGGTACCGCAGAGCAGAATCGATGAGATCGGCAGAACACTTCATCACGATGATGTCGTTAATATGCAATATACTTCCGGCACAACAGGATTTCCAAAAGGCGTCATGCTGACACATTACAATATAATCAATAATGGCAAATGTATCGGTGACTGTATGAATTTCTCTACAGCGGATAAACTGCTGATTCCTGTACCCTTTTTCCATTGCTTCGGCATGGTACTGGCTATTCTGGCATCGGTTACGCATGGCACAACAATGGTTCCGCTGGAATACTTCCAGCCGACAAAGGTGCTTGAAGCAATAGATAAGGAAAAATGTACAGCTATGCATGGGGTGCCCACGATGTTTATTGCAGTTCTTGAGCATCCGGACTTCGCAAAAACAGACTTTTCCAAAATGAGAACTGGTATTATGGCTGGCTCTCCATGTCCGATCAAGGTTATGCAGGATGTTGTCGACAAAATGAATATGTCTGAGATTACAATTGTATTTGGTCAGACAGAGAGCTCACCTGGCTGTACGCAGAGCAGGGTTGATGATCCGCTTGAGGTACGTGTAGGTACTGTTGGCAGAGCACTGCCAGGTGTCAGCTGTAAAATAGTAGATCCTGAAACTAATCAGGATATGCCAGATGGTGTAGCAGGAGAATTTGTTGCCAAGGGCTACAACATTATGAAGGGCTATTATAAGATGCCTGAGGCTACAGCCGCAGCGATCGATGAAGACGGCTGGCTGCATACAGGGGATCTTGCTATACGTGATGAGCATGGCAATTACAGAATAACCGGTAGAATAAAAGACATGATAATTCGTGGTGGTGAGAATATTTACCCCAAGGAGATTGAAGATTTTATTTATACACATCCTGATGTCAAGGATGTTCAGGTAGTTGGCGTGCCTGACAAGACCTATGGCGAGGCTGTGCTTGCGGTTGTTATAAAGCGTGATGGTGCCAATGTGACAGAGGCAGAGATTTCAGAATTTGTCAGAAGCCATATGGCTAAGCATAAAACACCGAAGTATATAAAATTTATTGACAGCTTCCCAATGACCGGCAGCGGTAAAATACAGAAATACAAGCTGCGTGAATGGGCGGTAGAGGAGCTTGATCTCAAGGAGGCAGCTGCTATTGAAACAGCCTGATACAAAAGGTAAGAGTTTAAGATGCCGTGCCTTTGAGCTTGATATGCTCAGAGGCTTGGCCGTTCTTATGATGATATTGCATCATTTCATATTTGATCTTCGATATCTGCTGGGGCTGAAGGTATTTGCTTTTCAGGAATCCTGGTGGTTTGACGCTCTATTGAGACCTGTATTCCTATTTGTTTTTCTTGGAGTATCCGGTGTCTGCTGCACCTTTTCGCGCAGTAATTCCAAGCGTGCTCTGAAAATGGTTTTGGCTGCGCTTCTGTTTACCGGGGCAACAACTGCAGTCTGGCTGATAACAGATATGGAATTGGCGATATTTTTCAATGTCCTGCATCTTCTCGCCTTGGGAACGTTGATTTATGCGATCATGGAAAAGAAAATCAAAAACCAGAAATATTTTTTGCCGATTCTTGTTCTGGCCGGTTCATTGCTTATTTGGGGAGGGACAATAATACCATATGCTCCCAGACCGCAAGGTTATTTATTACTGCCACTCGGATTTCTGCCGCAAAATGCCGTTACGATGGGTGACTATATGCCG
Source organism: uncultured Oscillospiraceae bacterium (assembly GCA_964607635.1). Taxonomy (GTDB): domain Bacteria; phylum Bacillota; class Clostridia; order Saccharofermentanales; family UBA5734; genus JAAYFZ01. The sequence continues at coordinate 5,073 of CAZSLR010000016.1, read as the reverse complement.
ATTCTTCCCTGGTTAGGTTTCTTCTTCATAGGGGCTGCACTTGGGAGATTACTATACGCTCAAGGCTGCAGTCTTCTGCCGAACGCTTCACAGAGATTACTGAGGGTCGTGTCACCTTTGACCTGGTTAGGTCGGAACGCTTTGCTTGTATATATTTTCCATCAGCCGATCATACTGCTTGTTCTATTTGGTCTTCGTTGGGTCGGTTTGATTTAGCATGAACAAGGCTGTAAACTGGAGCGACGGAGTGTCATTTTATGATAAAAGCATTCAAATATATTATTCAGGAGATTAGAATTGATTAGTATTAAAAATCCACAAGCCATTATTTTTGACCTCGACGGTACATTGCTGAACACGATCGGAGATCTCGCTGATTGCTGTAACATTGCCTTGGCAACAGAAGATCTCGAGCCCATCAGCGTGAATGAATACAAGCTGCATATAGGCTCCGGCGCGAGAAATCTGGTAGAATCCTCCTATGCCTCAGCGCTTGGAACTAAGCTGGGCAGGCAGGTTAAGATCAACGAGCTTAATCCGGATAAGGTTGATGAGCTATACAAGTTATACAATGATGCTTATGCGGACGGATGGGCTAAGAAAACTCAGCCATATCCCGGAGTTAAGAGCTTGTTGGAGAAATTGAAAGCTGCTGGATATCGTTTGGCTGTTCTCTCGAACAAACCAGACAACTTTACAAGAGAGATGACAGACCACTATTTCTCTGAGGGGACTTTTGATTTGGTTTTAGGTAAGAGAGCTGATTGGCCGCTTAAGCCTGATCCTGCCTCTACAATTTATATTTGCGAAGAACTGGGCGTTCCCCCTGAAATGGCTGTGCTGATCGGTGATTCTGGTTCAGATATCGAAACAGCGATCAGAGCCGGCGTTCAGGCCTGGGCAGTTCTATGGGGATTTCGAGACTATGACGAGCTAAGTAGGGCAGGCGCCGAAGAGTTTTTTGCGAATGTTACCGAGCTGGAGCAAAAGCTGCTGCATAATCAGTTTCTAAGACAGCCATAAAATATATTTTGTGAATAATAGTGAATCAGAGGTGGTTGTGATGCCAGCTGAAATCGAGGCCGAGAACATACAAGCAAAAGAAACAGATAGGGCTACAAGCGCGCAAAAGCAGAGTAGTTTTAAACGCCTGTTTTTCTTAATAGGCTGGCTGCCCCTGACTGTCTTGTTTGTGTTGGCGCAGAGAGTGTTGGCCACCAGGCCTGAGCTCGTAGAAAAATTTCATATAAATGGAGTTTTTTACATCTTGTCATGGCCTCTGATCAGGTTCAACTCACTTTTCCCATTCTCCCTTACAGAGATTATTGTGATAGCTGTTCTGCCGCTGCTTGTACTTTTTCTGATTATCAGATCGATCATCAGAATAGTCAAAAATCCTGAGAATCGAGCCGCCAGAATCGGCAAGGGTTTGGTTAAGCTTGCTTGGACAGCTGCGATATTTCTGATCATATTCATGCTGATGCATGGATTCAATTATGCCCGTTTGCCGGCTGCTGTGATATTTGATCTGCCGGTAAAAGAGCGCCCGGCAGAAGACTTAGCGAAGACCGCTAAGTGGCTGACCCATGAGGCTGCGGCCATAAGAGCTGACCTAAGCGAGGATGAGCAGGGCGTTTTTACGCTTGGAAGCTCGCTTAAACAGACAATGCTGGATGTAAATGTGGCCTATGACAGGGCTGAACAGGATTGGCCTGCCCTGCGCGGACATAATATCAGACCCAAGGGTGTAATTCTCTCCCATTACTGGTCGTATACTGGTATTACAGGTATGTATGATCCTTTCCTGGGAGAAGCAAATGTAAATATCGATCAGCCAGCATATTCGCTTCCTGATACGATCGCCCATGAGGTTGCTCATACAAGAGGCTTTGCCCGCGAGGACGAAGCGAATTTTGTTGCCTTTTTAACAGGCCTATATGCCGAGAACAATGACTATAAATATTCTGTGATGCTGGATACCTGGATCAGGATTACGAATAGACTCTATCAGGCTGATCCTGAAGCTTATAGTGAGGTCGCCAGCGGACTAACTGAAGCTATGCGCAGAGATCTGGCAGCAGGCAGCGCATATTGGCAGCAGTTTGAGGGTCCTGTACAGGAAGCATCTAATCAAGCAAACAATTTATTTTTACAGGCAAATATGCAGACAGACGGTGTACAAAGCTACGGTCGTATGATCGACCTTGTACTGGCATGGTATGAGCAGCAGCGGTCAGACAATTGAAGCCCCCGACGCAGTAAAAACTCAAGTTATTTCGAGAGCAGAATCAGATATTAATCAGGAGATATGAATGCCCATTATCAGATACAAAGGACATGATGAGAAGGAGGCGCTTGCTGAGGTTTTACGCCTCTTTTTCGGTGGTTTCGAATCAGGCTCTGAGCAAGACCTGATCGTCGGGAGTGATAATGTTATAATTACCAGCATACTTCTGCCTGATGGCGATAACCTTATGATAAAAACAGAATGCGAAGGGCAGCAGACGATCAATCGTAGTATTGCTCCTGAGAAGTTCAGGCGTGAGATTAAGCGACAGCTCTATTGTCAGCTTGAACAGCTGACGGATACACATTATCCATGGGGATCTCTTAATGGTGTCAGGCCGACTCAGATCGTCATGGAGAGCTATCTGCGAAATGATCGCAATGAAGAGGATGCAATCAGCGAACTGACTGATTACTGGCGGCTCTCAGAAAAGAAAGCAAAGCTTGGGCTTGAAGCGGCATTGGCCGAGCAGCAGATAATGGATGGTTTGACGCCTGATGATCTATTTGTATATGCCGGGGTGCCCTTCTGTCCCGGACGCTGTTCATATTGTAGTTTTATCGCGCGCGACGCACATCGATTGGAGAGTTGGCTTGAGCCTTATGCCGATACGATGGTAGAGGAAGCAAAAATGGTATTCTCAGGCTTGTCCAAACCGGTGCGAGCCTTGTACTTGGGCGGTGGTACGCCAACCAGTCTGCCGGACTCGGCTTTTGCCAGGTTATTAGAGGGACTGGTAAGGTATTTGCCACTTGTTGAGGGTGGTGAGTGGACAGTTGAGGCGGGACGTCCTGATACGATCACAAGAACTAAGCTGGAGCTAATTCGTCAGGCAGGTGCTGATCGCATTTGTATTAACCCGCAGACTATGAATGACGCGACGCTTGAACGAATTGGCCGTGGGCATACGACCGTACAGACAGTAATGGCATTCGAGCAGGCAAGAGAGCTTGGTTTCAAGCATATAAATATGGACCTGATAGCCGGGCTTCCCGGGGAGGAACCAGAGGAGCTTCTTCGTTCTCTGGATAAATTAATCTCTCTGGGTCCTGAGAGCATAACTATTCATACTTTGGCACTTAAGCGCAGCTCCGGATTACAGCAGATGGATAGCGATAGTCTTCGGGCTGCCTCTAAGCCGCAGCATAGACTGTCGGAAGCTGTTGAGGAGGCTGGGCGCAGGCTTCGCGAGGAGGGCTTGTATCCATACTATTTATATCGTCAAAAGGAAGTGGCCGGTGGTCTGGAGAATACTGGTTTTGCCAAGCCAGGCAAGGCCTGTGTTTACAATGTCGCTATGATGAGCGATCGTTTCGATGTGATCGGTTTAGGCAGTGGTGCTGTCAGCAAAAGGGTAGAGGGCACCAAGGTAAGAAGAGTATCAAACAGCAAGGATCTGCTTGACTATCAACAGAGGCTGCCTGAGCTTGTAGAGCGTAAGCTGAAGCTATTCCTTGACTAAGTCAACGATAACGATTTCCGGAATATTAAACAATCTTGCATGGATGATAACGGTGCCCAGACCTCCACTTACGATCAGCTGTCCGGTCGAGTCTTCAAATGGCTGATATTGTCCCCGGATGAAGTCGCGTCCCTGGTGTACCTTTATCAGAGGTTGACCAAATAGTGTGATCTGTCCATTGTGAGAATGTCCTGAGAAAACCAGATCAAGAGCCGAGAGGCCTTCATGAACAACATATGAAGGAAGATAATCAGGCTGGTGCATCAGCATTATTCTATACAGATCAGCCTCTTCAGCATTGCCAAAAGCAGAAGCGTAATCAGGTCCGTTCAGGACTTCATCAAGATCAGGATTACCGAAATAGCTCTCATCCAGACCTCCTAGCCAGACGCCATCAATGATCAGCGACTGATTGATCAATACCTGAAATCCAGACTGCTCAAGCCAGTTGATTGCTGTTTCTAATTCATGGCGCAGACGATTGTCATGATTGCCAATAACCGCGAATTTACCGAGCGGTGCCTCAAGGCGACTCAGCTCAGAAATGATACTGGCAGCGAATTCATTGTCATCAAGTGGAGTTGAGCTATCAACGAGATCGCCGCCGTACAAGATAATATCAGGATTCTCGTCCATCATCCTGTCAACAGCTTCAGACAACTGCTCACTGCCGAAGCCAGGACCAGCATGAATATCTGTCAAGAAGCCGATTTTCCGACCATTCCAGGAATCAGGCAGATCTTGAGCGCTGACCTTGTAATTAGCCAATCGCAGCATATGCGGCTCGATCCGAAAAGCCCAGATCAGAGTCAGAACAGCTGTAAACAGTAATACAAGCAACGTAATAGGGATCCAGCGCAGTTTGTTTTTTTTCTTCTGTCGTACATTCAACATGAAAATATCATCGACAATAGATCAGACTCTGTCAAGTAAATAATTGCTGATAAGACGTCTGCACTTGACAAACACAAGTGGCTGACAATATAATCAACTCTGTTTATATTGATTGAAAAGCAATGACCGGAACAGTAGTCTGTCAGGAAATCACAGCGAGTGCGGAGCTGGTGTGAGCCGCATGATGGGTGGGCAGTATGAATATCATCCGCGAGCTTCCCCGGCAAAAGCCTACAGGCAAGTAGTCAGGGACGGAAAAACCGGCAGGACGGTTTCCCGTTAGAGAGTACGAGATGACCTTCGCTATGTAATTCGATGGTCGTTTACGGGTGGTACCGCGCTTAATGGCGCCCCGTTGTGGGGCGTCTTTTTTATTTTTAAGGAGGCTGAATATGTACAAAAAAGTTAGTTCAGACATGAGCTTCGTCGA
>CAZSLR010000015.1:0-19779 GCA_964607635.1 uncultured Oscillospiraceae bacterium | reverse complement strand
AGACCGGCAAGCATCATAGCAAAAAGGAAAAATATCATAGTCATCTCGAACACCTGAAGAACCAAGGCGTCGTCTGCATCCTTAGCAGCACCGGCTGCTGACTCAACAAGAGTCATATCCAAACCGGGAAATATTGCCTGTACCAAATAAGAACTGCCGAAAAATGCCAGCACCAAAGCAGGCAGACTGAATATAACATACAGGAGATTAATTGGAATAAGCTTCCAGAATTTACGTCCAAGAATTCCGAAAAAGGTCGGCAGCGGACCACGCTCAAGATCCTCGGGATTGACACCCTTGCCTTCTTTGTTGTAGTTTATGAATCCAAAAAATCCAGCCATTATCTGCCTCCATCGGGTCTAGTATCATCATTTTTCTCAGCCAGAAAATTATAGCGCAGACTGGCCAAATGGTCAATTTGCTCAAGAGATTCCGCTATTACAGCCTGTATACGTGCTGCCTTGCCTTTGAATTTACGTTCAGGCGCAGCCAGCAGTCCAAAATTCGCATTCATCGGTTGGAAGTTTTTACTGTCAGCTGATGAAATATATTGTGACATCGCGCCTATTACGGTATGTCGGTCAGGCAACAGCTTATTGCGCTCATCTGCATTGATGCCTTTTGCCTGTAGTGTTGCCTGCCATCCTGCCAACAGTCCTGAAGCTGCCGATTCAACGTACCCCTCAACACCAGTCATCTGACCGGCAAAATACAAATCAGATCTCAGTTTACTGCTGTAATCTGAGTTGAGTGCCAACGGCGAATTGATGAATGTATTACGATGCATAACACCTAATCGTTCGAACTCGGCATTTTCAAGACCGGGAATCATCCTGAAGACTCTTCGCTGCTCTGGAAACCTAAGCCTGGTCTGAAAACCAACAATATTATACAGACTTGCTGCCTGGTCATCCTGCCTTAGCTGTACACAGGCATAGGGTTCTCTGCCTGTTCGTGGATCTCTCAACCCGACTGGCTTCAAAGGACCAAAGCGGATAGTATCACGACCTCTTTTTGCCATTGTTTCAATTGGCATACAGCCTTCAAAGACGATCTCACGATCAAAATCATGAACATCAGCCAGCTCCGCAGCAATAAGAGCATCATAAAATTTTTGATACTCCTCTTCGCTAAACGGACAGTTTATATAGTCAGCACCTCCACGATCATATCGTGATTGTTTAAAAGCTATCGAATAGTCAATAGAATCTGCAGTAACAATTGGTGCGGCCGCATCAAAAAAATGAAGATTATCCGCACCAAGAAATTTCTGAATATCAGCAAAAAGATCATTATCGGTCAGTGGCCCGGTAGCGATGATCGTTAGGGAATCAACAGGAAGTTTATCAATTCTGTCTTCAACGATTTCGATTCGCGGATGATTCTTGATTCTATTTGTTACTGCCTGAGAGAATGCTTCACGGTCGACAGCCAAAGCACCACCTGCCGGAACAGCCGTCTGATCAGCACATGAAATAATTAATGATCCCAGTCTTCTCATCTCTTCCTTCAGAAGACCCACGGCATTTTCAAGTCTGGAAGCTCTTAATGAATTGCTGCATACCAGTTCAGCATAATCAGCAGAGTGATGAGCAGGCGTCATCTGCTTAGGCTTCATTTCAATCAGCTTAACTGATATACCAGCTTCGGCCAACTGCCAGGCTGCCTCACAACCAGCCAGACCGGCGCCAACTACAATCACCTCAGCCATCAGGAATCGCCTCCATCAGAAGTCTGAGCGGAGTCATCGATTGTCTTCTTCCTTGTACTGCCAGCTTTTGTTGTTTTCTTAACTGGCTTCTTTGCACTAGCTTTTGATGCTGTCTTAGCGGAAGATTTTGCGCTCGCAGCTTTTGCAGTGGAAGTTTTAGCAGTTCTCTTAACCGGCTTCTTAGTGGTCTTGGTTTTGGCTTTTGCAGTAGTCTTTGTGGTTTTCTTATCTGTCTCACCGTTATCGTCGGTTTTCTTTTCTGCCTTTTGATTGGTAGCACAGTCTCTATTTCCGCATTTTGGGTATGTTCTGCCTCTAAAGCGCTTCCAGACCATATAGCTACCGCAGACCTCACAGCTTCTGCCCTCGATCGGCAAATTCCAGCTGATGAAACCACATTCAGGATCGCTGCCCTTCTTATCACATGTATAGAATTTTGAGTTGTATTTTCTCGATATCCTTGATACAAGACCAGATCCGCACAAGGGGCATTTGCCTTGAACCTGCTCTTCAACATTTTTTGTGTATTTGCAGTCAGGATAATTCGAGCAGGCTATAAATTTGCCAAATCTTCCTTCCTTGATCATCAAGTCACCTTCCCCACAATCCGGACATTTCTCACCGGTTGGGATCTCTGGCATCTTGACTCTCTCTACATTAGCGTTTGCCTGCTCTATCCGCTCATGAAACGGCGGGTAGAATTCCTGCAGCAGCTCGACCCAATTCTCATCACCTGATTCGACAGTATCGAGATTCTCTTCCATATCCGCAGTAAAAGAAATATCTACAATATTGTCAAAATTCTCCTCTAACAGCTCTGTAACGATCGTGCCCAAATCGGTTGGAAGCAAATGTCGTTTATCCTTCTCGACATATTTACGATCAAGAATCGTAGATATAGTCGGCGAATATGTTGACGGTCTGCCGATGCCCTGCTCTTCCATTGCCTTGATCAGGCTGGCTTCTGTATATCTGGCCGGTGGCTGTGTATACTTCTGCTCAGGCTTGAGTTGATCAAGTATCAGGATATCACCCTCATTTAGCTCAGGTAATGTTTCCTTCTTCAGCTCATCACTGTCATCATTTTCTTCACTCTCATTTTCGGCACTGATTCCATATTGCTTGAGCCAACCTGGAAATCTCACTGTTTCTCCACTGACCCTAAATAAATTAGCTGCTGCCGTGATATCAGCTGTTACAGTATCTACAACCGCTGCTGCCATTTGCGAGGCCATGAACTTATCCCAGATCAGCTTATAAAGACGATACTGATCAGACGATAATTGACTCTTGATTTTATCAGGAGCCAAATCAAAATGCGCAGGTCTGATTGCTTCATGAGCATCTTGAGAAGCGTTTTTGTTTTTAAACATTCTATTTGATTTTGGCAAATAATCCTCACCATAAAAGCCCAGGATATAGTTTCTGGCTTCTTGAGCTGCCTCAGGAGAAACACGAACCGAATCTGTTCTAATATAGGTAACCAGAGCAGTAGCACCGCCTGAAGCAAGATCAACACCTTCATAGAGCTGCTGAGCCACACTCATCGTACGCTTCGAGCTGAATCCCATATATCTGGATGCTTCCTGCTGTAAAGTACTTGTCGTAAAAGGAGCGTTCGGCTGTTTTTGTCTGCTGCCCTTCTTGACCTTGAGCACCTGCCAGCTCTGATTCTCAAGCGACTGGAGCAGCGTCTGCATCTCCTCAAGCGTACTGATTTTTTTCTTTTCTACCTTTTTACCATTCCATTCACCATGATAACGGCTGCGAAAAGGCAGGTCCTGCACCTGTTTTTTCAAAAAAGCTGTAAGCAACCAGTATTCTTCTGGCACAAAGGCCTTTATTTCACGTTCTCGCTGTACGATCATTCGTGTAGCCACTGACTGAACACGGCCTGCCGACAAACCGGTTCTAACCTTGCGCCAGAGCAGCGGACTCAATTCATAGCCAACAAGCCGATCCAATATTCTTCTGGCCTGCTGTGAGTTAACTCTCTTCATATCGATCGCACGTGGTTGTGCGATCGCTTTTTTAACTGCTGATTCAGTAATCTCATTAAAAGTAATGCGGCAATCACTATTTTCATCAACCTTTAATACCTGTGCGATATGCCAGGCAATTGCCTCCCCTTCACGGTCAGGGTCAGTCGCTATGAAAATTCTTTCAGATTTCGCAGCTAGCTCCTTGAGCTCTTTGATTACCTTTTCTTTGCCTTTCATCGTTTTATAACGTGGCTGGAAGTCGTTTTCGATATCAACCCCAATCGTTGATGAAGGCAGATCACGGATATGTCCAACCGAAGCAGTGATTGTGTAATCACTGCCTAAATAGCGGCCTATAGTTTTTGCTTTTGCCGGTGACTCGACAATTACGAGATTTTTACCCATGTAATATCATCCTTAATATATAAATTGATTCCGGCTTGAATATAACGCTCGGAATTCGGCGGCATCACGTAACATATATACTTCATATTCATTCATATGTCAAAAAGTATTGTCCTTTTTTTCGTCCGATCTGGTTTTTCAGCTCTAATCCTGATATTAGCGACGATAGCTGCTCTATCGGAATTTTAACGGAAGACAGCAGCTGATCTATACTCATCGCGTGCGATGATAAGCATGCAAGAATAATTCTCTCCTGCTCTGATAAGTTATTTACTGTTATAGCCTTGTTTCGATGCAGAGATCTGCTGATGACCGGCAGATGGCTTACCCCATTTCTCGGCTGAAGAGAGTAACGTTCAATAATTTGGCCTGGTTCATCCAATAGTGCTGCTCCATCAACAATCAACCGGTTGCAGCCACGGCTTGTTGCCTGAATGATGTTACCTGGTACAGCATATACCTCTCTGCTTTGATCAGAAGCAAAGGACGTGGTGATCAGTGTGCCACTATGCTCAGGAGATTCGGTTACAATTACAACGTCAGCAATACCGCTGAGAAGTCTGTTTCGCGCAGGGAAAAAATACTTGATCGGCTTGGTTCCCGGGGGATGCTCGCTGATTATTACACCCTTTGCCGCAATTTCCTGCTGCAGCTGCTTATTCTGATAGGGATAATAAATATCGGTACTGCCTGCGGTTACAGCAGCTGTAAGCCCGCCCCTGTCTAGAGTAATCTTGTGCGCCAAAGCATCTACACCCTTCGCAAGACCACTGATGATAGCGCAGTCATAATCCGCCAATACCTTCGTTATCATTTCGGTCGCCTTCATACCATAAGGCGTTGGCTCTCTGGTCCCAACGATAGTTATGCGAAGAGGCGAACGATTTACGTCAGATAAACCATCGCCTTCACAAAACAAGATCGCGGGATAGCCGCTTATATTCAGAAGATTTGCCGGATACAGGCTATCAGTTATATCAATAGAATAAATATTTCTGTCCTGATATTTTTCTGTCTTTTGCAGCACTTCACTACGAAAAGTATTATCTGACCAAGCACTATATAGATCATTAAGCCTACCTGCTAGAAATTTTGTTTCTTTATTGTGCAGTTCCTGACACTTATTCTGGTATAAACAGTCCTCGCGGCAGTTTGGTCTGTTCTTAATCCTGTCAATAATTTTATGGATGTCATTGCTCCATAAACCAGTACTACCTCCACAGCAACGAATTATTCTAGCCTGAAGTCGATTAGGCATTTGAAGGCGTCTGCACAGCTCTACGTACCAGATCGATTTTGCCAGCTTAAGTCCATTAAAATCTAAATTGACTGAACTACCTGCGGTTTCATTGCCCACTCGAATATAGTCTGTACTGTAATGCTTCATTGATATGCTCCTGTCTTATACTTTTTTCATCTTCAATATCAGCGATCGTTCTTGCGAGCTTAAGTGCCTTGATATAGCCTCTGGCCGAAATATTTAGACGTTCCGAGGCTATCGCGGTATATTCTAATATTTCCTGTGATATCCCGAATATGTCGGCAATAGCTCTGCTTGGCACACGACCATTTTGTACTGGAGCTATACCATGCTCGAGGCAGCGATCCTTCTGCATCTGCCAGCACCTGCTTACGGTTTTCCTTGCGATCAGGGCAGGCTCAATTGATATCTGTTTACTAACACTTGAAGGAAGCTCCTGTGTTTTGAGTCTGGTCATCTCTATGGTTAAGTCCATTCTATCCAGCATTGGTCCGCTGATCCTATTCAAGTGTCTGCTAACGCTTTCAGAGCTGCATCTGCATTTTCCATCCGGTTCGAACAAATTGCCGCATTGACAAGGATTAGCAGCCCCAGTCAATAAAAAATCTGCCGGCCAGCTTATACGGTAATTGAACCTGGATATATTCACAACGCCTTCCTCAAGTGGTTGTCGCAGGCTATCCAGTACATCAGATGAAAAATGCGTCAACTCGTCAAGAAACAATACTCCTTGATGAGCCAGACTACATAGTCCGGGGTATGGAGAATTGCCTCCACCGATCATTGCACCCCTGGTGGCAGTATGATGGGGAGCTTCAAATGGTCTTGTTTTGACAATACTTGAGTTTTCTGCAGTTAAACCAGCTGTACTTCTTATCATAGTTACTTCTCTGGCTTCATCCGGCTCCATGTCAGGAAGCAAGGCCGGCAGACATCGTGCCAGAGTCGTTTTACCGCAGCCTGGTGATCCAAGCATTAAAGTGTGATGCCAGCCTGCCGCACTTAGAATTAAACCTCTAACTGCTCTCTGTTGTCCGGCTATAGAGCTGAATTGATATAAGATATCACCATCAATTTCTGCCTCTGATGATTCACTATTAATACTGTTTCTTAATTGATCGTAGCAGCCGGTTCTATGGCTTGATGAATAATCTTCATCTACTTGTTCGTCCAGCATTTTTCTGGCAGCCGCAGCTCTTTGGCTAAGACCGCGCGCCATAATAACAGCTGCTGACCTAAGATTTCGTACAGGATAAGGCATACTATTATTTATTGCTGAAGCCTCATTGAAGTTTTGAGCAGGTACAATAACCTCGTTTATCCCCCTGGTTACGCAGGCACCAACTCGACAGATCACGCCCGGCAGCGACTTAACCTCGCCAGTAAGGCTAAGCTCACCTATAACGCACACCGGCTGCTTATCAGGGCCGATTTTAAGCTGTTTTGAGGCGATCAAAATGGCCAATGCCAGTGCCAGATCGAATCCGGTGCCCTCTTTTCTGAGCCAGGCAGGCGCATAGCTGGCTGTGAGTCTTCCTTGAGGAAAATTATACCCACTGTTCTTAATTGCGGCAAAAACCCGGTTTCGGGATTCGCGTACAGCACAATCACCCAAACCAACTATTTCAAAATGAGGCAGTCCTGGGAGCAGAGACACCTCAATTTCTATTAGAATTCCTTCTATACCATTCAGAGCACATGATAATACTCTGCCATACTTAACATCGTTCAACTCCATCAACTCCAATCTGTTTGATGATAGCTTAACGGACACGATAAAAAACTTCGTTTACATGACAAAAACAGACAATTTCTGTCACAGCAAATACACTATTGCGATATCATTAAGATAAATGATCCTTCAGGTTGCCTGATTAGTCCTAATCTGACATAATACCTGAGGTAGATTTAAATATGGAGGAATGAATAATGCGATTAGGAATAGTTGGATTGCCAAATGTCGGCAAAAGTACACTGTTCAATGCGATAACCAAGGCAGGCGCAGCAGTAGCCAATTATGCCTTCTGTACAATTGAGCCAAATGTTGGTGTAGTTGCTGTTCCTGACAGCCGCTTGGATGCACTTGCTGAAATGTATAAGCCAGAAAAGATCACACCTGCAACGATAGAGTTTGTTGATATTGCAGGTTTGGTTCGTGGCGCAAGTAAAGGTGAAGGTCTGGGCAATAAATTTCTAGCGAATATCCGTGAGGTTGACGCGATCGTTCATGTTGTCCGTTGCTTCGATGATGAAGATGTCATGCACGTAGATGGGCAAACTGATCCTGCACGAGATATAGAGACCATAAATCTGGAGCTGATATTATCTGACATGGAATATATGGATAGACGCCTGGATAAAGTAAGAAAACTGCTGAAGGGCGGAGACAAAAAACATCAGGCCGAAGCCGCCTTATACGAGAGACTGGCTCTGCATCTTGAATCCGGCAAACCGGCTCGTACACTGGAGCTTAGCGAGGATGAGAAGAACTACTGCGATGATCTTTTTCTATTAACCTTCAAGCCTGTTCTATACGCTGCAAACATTAATGAGGACGAGCTCGGCGGGACAGAACCTGACTATGTAAAAACAGTCAGGCAGATCGCTGCTGACGAGAAGGCCGAGGTTGTTGTTATCAGTGCGAAAATAGAGGAAGAGCTTTCTATGCTAGATGATGACGAGAAAATGCTTTTTTTGCAGGATCTCGGTCTGGACGAGAGTGGTCTTGATAAAATAATTCACGCAGGCTACGATCTGTTAGGACTTATGTCATATCTTACAGCGGGTCCTCAGGAAGTGCGTGCATGGACAATTGAGAAGGGCACCAAAGCGCCTCAGGCTGCCGGCAAGATCCACAGTGATTTTGAAAGAGGCTTCATTCGAGCAGAGGTTGTAAATTATAATGATCTCATGGCCAGCGGAACATATGCTCATGCCAGAGAAAAGGGATTAGTTCGATCTGAGGGCAAGGAGTATATCATGCAGGATGGAGATATCGTACTTTTCCGCTTCAATGTGTGATAAAACAGCAAGATTAGATTTATATAAATGGAGCTCGCGTTCTAGAGCTTCTCAATATCATTGAATTTCTTAAACAACCAGGCTGAACTCAGTCTGGTTGTTGCATATAACAAGCAAATAGCGGCAATGCCTAACCAAAATGCCTTACGGTCAGCAGCTGGAAATCTCATTGAAAAAGCAGTTAGAATAAGGAGAGCACTTTGAAAAACCCCCCAATTGATGATATCAAGATTTCTCTTCTTATAAAACAAAGGTAAAATTCCGGCTAAATTAATCAACGCTATTGTTATGGATAGAGCCAGCACCAGCTGCGAAAATATATCTGACAATTCATAGACCAACAAAAACATGATCATAAGTACTACTGCTGAACCAAGCCATAAAATGCTGCTGTAAATATTGATTCTCTTGCCAGCTCTTTCATTCATTTTCATCTGTACTCACCCGTTCATCTGTACTCACCTGTTCATCTATTTGGTTGAATCTGATTCCACGAGATGCCAGCTCCTGTTGCATAAGTATTGAAACCTGCTCCCTGAGAGCCTCAAGATCAGAGCTGTTATCGATTTGACGGTCCGCAAGACGAAGATACTCTTCATTTGTCATCTGCATTTGCATACGTCTTCTCGCTTCATCATCAGACATCCCACGTGAACGCAGACGTCTTATTCTCACGTCATCCTCTGCCCATACAACCCATATCTGATCACTGATATCCAAGAATCCGTGCTTGACCGGAATCGGTACATCAAGAAATATTGCCTTCTCCTTAGATTTCTTAAGTTTTTCTGCACGCTCAATTATTTGCTCAATCACATGCTTATGAATGATCGCGCTGAGCTGATCAAGCCTTCGCTTATCACTGAAAACACTTCTTGCCATCCTCTCGCGATCCAACGAGCCCTTACTATTTAGTACAGAGGGACCGAACACATCAATTATTTCAGGCAATGCCGCTCCTCCTGCCATAGTAACCTCACGTGAGATACCATCAGCATCAAGTACAGTAAAACCTGCCTGACGGCACAACTCAGCTACAGTGCTTTTGCCAGAGCCGATGCCTCCAGTTATTCCTATTATAAACATAGAATCCTCCTAACCTTGAGAAGCCTCAGCATTAAGACAACCAGGAATTCTATTTGCATTCAGCCCAATTCAATCCTTGATGAACCTCAGCGATCAGTGGTACAGATAGCTTAACAGCCTGCTCCATGCAGTTCTGCAAAATTGCCGATGCCTGATCAGCCTCGCCGATAGGAGCTTCCACGATAAGCTCATCGTGGACCTGAAGAATCAGACGGGATGACAAGCCCCTCTGCCTGAACTCATTATCTGCTCTGACCATCGCCAGCTTGATCATATCCGCTGCTGTTCCCTGAATCGGTGCGTTCATCGCAGCTCTCTCACCAAACATACGGACATTTCTATTTGTTGACTTAAGCTCAGATATATAACGTCGACGTCCAAGCATTGTCTCGACATATCCTTTGGCGCGTGCGTCTTCAACCAGACTGTCAAGATAAGCTCTGACACCAGGGTATCTCGCATTGTAGCCACTGATATATTCGTGAGCCTTTTTAAGTGGTATTCGCAGATCTCTGGCCAGTCCATAATCACTGATGCCGTAAACGATACTGAAATTGACAGTTTTCGCAGCAGAACGTTGATCAGATGAAATCAATTCAGGCGGCAAACCGAAAATACTACAGGCAGTATTCATATGAATATCCTGATTACTATTGAATGCCTCTAGCATTGCTTCGTCCTGAGACAAATGTGCTAGCAGTCGAAGCTCAATTTGAGAATAGTCAGCATCCAACAAAACATGTCCTGGTGAAGATATAAACACACGTCTTATTTTAGCACCTGCTTCTGTTCTTATGGGTATATTTTGTAGATTAGGCTCCGAGCTGCTTAATCGACCAGTCGCTGTCTGAACCTGACTGAATGTTGTTCTTACTCGTCCATCCTTATTGTTCACCGCTCTTGTAAGGCCATCAACAAAAGTAGATTTCAGCTTGCTTATCTGTCTATAAGCTATTACCTTCTCGACAACAGGATGATCCTCTCGCAGTCTCTCCAGCTCATCAGCATCAGTAGAATAATTGCCGCCAGTCCTCTTCTTGCCTGTTTGCAGACCAAGCTTCTCAAACAAAACAACACCTAACTGTTTAGGAGAATTCAGATTAAACTCTTCACCGCTTAAATCATAAATATCAGAAGTAAGCTCACTCATCTGTTGATCCATTTCAACAGCAAGCTCATTCAGAGCAGTCTGATCAAGCAGAAATCCCGCCTGCTCCATGCTGCGCAGAACATTGGCCAGTGGCATCTCGATCTCGTACATCAGGCGGTTCAATCGATTATCTGAAGCAAACAGCTTCTTCTGAACAGTAGCGATTTGTATATAGGCAGCCGCTAGCTTGCGCTGTCCTTCAGCATCTTGATCTTCAAGTGGTTTATTATCAGCATCCGTGCCTGCCATCTGATCAAAATCCAAAGCAAGCTGTCTTGGCATACTCTCTGCAGTCTCCCAGACCTGATCAGTAACATTCTGATACAATCTGCCGAAATCAGGCTTACCATCAAGTTGATCCAACAAATAACCGGCAATCATTATATCGTGAGCGTTAATATGATATGGTCTACTGTCCAGCGAAGTCATAAGCTGCTTCAAATCGAATCCAATTAGAATAAGACCATGCTGTCTGGTAACACTGGCAAAAGTCGAGTCCTCCAGCTTTTTTAGCAAAATCAGCAATTGGTCTCTTGATAATACGATATCATTACCAACCACAGCTCCTTCTGGTAAAGCACAGGCATAATATCTATCACTAGAAGCATTAATAATTACGCTAATATCCGATAACTCCAAAGACTCAGAAGTAAATTGAATAAAATCATCAACACTTGAAACTAATCTGAATTCCAATTCAGGCAAACTGTTGTTTTTTGAAACGACCTTTATTTCACCGAGATCAAATTTTTCAATCAGGCTCTTAAAGCCGTACTTCAAGAATAACTGGCGTAAGGATTTCTTATCAGCATCTGCGATTAAAAACTGCTCAATACCTGCCGTAATAGGTACACTTCGGCAAATAGTTGCCAATTCGTATGAGAGCTCTGCCATATCCTTACTCTCAAGCAGCTTCTTAGATTGAGATGATGTAATGTCATCAAGATGTTCGTATACTTTTGCCAGGCTGCCATATTGACTTATAAGGCTAATAGCACCCTTCTCACCAATGCCTTTTACTCCAGGAATATTGTCTGAAGAGTCCCCCATAATTGCTTTGATGTCGATTAGCTGCTCAGGACGAACATTATATTTATCCTTAATGTAGTTTATATCAACGATCTGAGTGTCTGATCTACCGGCACGTGTTACTGGCTGATACACTATGGTCTTCTCAGAAACAAGTTGGAAGCTGTCCTTGTCTCCAGTGATAAGCACAACATCCAGACCTTGTTTTTCAGCCTGCAGAGAGAGCGTTCCAAGTATATCATCAGCTTCATAGCCTGCTAACTCAAAACGAGCAATACCCAAACTATCGAGCAACTCTTTGAGAAGCGGCATTTGAACAGCCAAATCGTCAGGCATTGGCTTCCTGGTACCCTTGTACTGATCATAAGCCAAATGCCTGAAGGTAGGCTCTTTGAGATCGAAGGCAGCACAGGCGTATTGTGGCTTAAGCTCGTCAAGATACTTCATAAACATGTTCATGAAGGCATAAAGAGCACCCGTCGGCGTGCCGTCAGGTGCTGTTAGAGGATTTCTGCTGTTTAATCCATAGTATGCCCTGTTTATCAGGCTGTTTCCGTCCAGCAGTATTATTTTATCGGCCAAGCTGATAGCCTCCTGTCATTTTGCTATTAACGCCAGCCAGACCAGATCCTCGAGTTTTTGCGTCTTAATCTGATCCTGCCAGGCCTTGGCCTCCTCGGAGCCTATCATAGCTTCGATCTTAGCGATGCCTGTTGAGTCGTCAAGTATAATGATATCATACTCTGATTCTTTTTCCTGCAGCTGATACTTGAGATTGTCCGCGGCATCAACTATGTCCCAGGAGTTCCAGGCTGTTAATATCAAAACCTTACCTACAGTAGTCTGTGATATATTAGTCGGTTTTTGAGAACTAGTTTCAATTGCGGTTTCTGAACCTAAATCCTCTGATTGGTCTGAAGCTTGTTCAGTTTCAGCTGATGTTTTATCTTGAATCTGAGTTGTAAGTATTCTAAGGGCCTTTGAAGAATAGAATACACCTTTAGCCTCAAACGCTTCACTCTCAGAGAACATTACCGGATCTAATGGCAGCTCACCTAATCTTCCACTGAAGCTCTTCCATTTTTCATTAAGGCTATTATCAGTTCCAGGTAAACCAGTATCTACCGATGGCGGCTCAGTATTTCTTATTGCATTAGTTTCCTCAACGCCCTCGGCTGCCATAGCCTCAGTATTAATCATTGGCATAGTAGCTGAATCATCAGAATAAGCATCCAGCATCATATCTTCATCTGCCGTTTCAGTCAACATTGCCTCTTCGTTTATCATGGCACGTTCTCCCTGATCCGGTAAGCCTTCCCGATTGGTTGGTGAATTCAGATCCATAACCAGGAGCACGGTTACTGAAACAAGTACTAAAACTGCTGCGTAGCCGGCTAGAACCGGCAGACTTCTCCAGAAACTGCGGTCTTTGCGATTATTTCTACTATTTATCATCTCAAGATTAATGCTATCCGAAGCTTCTGTTTGAGCTGCGTCTTGAATATCAGCTCTATTTTTATACTCATTGATATAAGCTGCAGCCCTATGTGATTGTTCATTGGAACGAATTGCTGCCATGATCCGCTCTTGAAGCCGCTCCTGATCTTCGGGAGCCAATTCGGCATCCTCTTGTTTTACGAAGCTTCCGGCCAACCATTTCTCCTGCCTTATCAACTCATTTCTACAACTGGCACACCCAGACATATGATTTTCCATGTCATTTTTTTTGCTCGCCGGCAGGCTTCCATCTATATAATCAGGAATTCTACTTTGAAATTGTTCGCATTTCCTATTCATAGCTTCAGCTCCTTTCCGGCTCCTACCTGTTTCTTAGACGAGATTAAGACTCGATTAGTTCCCTCTTATCCATCAGCTTCATTATTTGCTGTCTTGCTCTGAACAACCTTGACTTAACCGTTCCTTCTGACACACCGGACAAATGCGCGATTTCTCTGTAACTAAGCTGTTGCAGGTCTCTTAGAATTATAACCTCTCTCATTGTATCAGGAAGCTCCAGCAGCAATAATCTCACCCGGTCAGCCGACTCTAAATTTTCAAGCTGTTCATCCGGCAGCGGCCGTTCGTCCTTGATATGCAACAAAGGAGCATCATCTGATTCTGTACCGTCTCCTTCGAGTGACAGAACAGGATGTCTGCTCTTTTTCCGCAAATAGTCATTACATGTATTCGCGGCGATTCTATATATCCACGTATATAACGAAGAGTTCTCCCGAAATTCTCCCAAAGATGTCCAGACTTTGATAAATGTTTCCTGAACACAATCCTCAGCGTCTTCTCTATTGCCGGTCAATTTGACACATAAACTGAATATTTTCGGTAAATATAGCTCGACAATACCGGCAAAAGCCTCGCTGTCGCCTGCTTTTGCCTGTTTAATCAATTTGCTCTCACTGCGGTCAAGCTGTTCTCTCATCAAATGATCCTCATCATGAGCGTACAGGACTGAGCTTCTTCAATAAACAAGCCATTTAAGCAGCTAATCACACAAAATCACGATCAATCGTGTTGTGATCATCCGTTCTATCTATTCTCAGACGTTTGGCAACAGGCATCATAGCCAGTCCAAGCAGCACTGCGGCTACACCCTGCACAGCGTTAAAAGGCAAGGCAAGGGCGGCTGTCATTGCACCTCTTGCTAAACCGTCAGGTGAATTTGTCAGTGCGTAATAGAACATTTCAAAAATGAAGTATCCGCTGATCATTATCATCTCACAGACAGCGATCACACCAGCTGTTGAATACCATTTTATACTGGGATATTTCTTAAACATATATCCGGCAAACAGCCCCATTAAGCCCTTGATAAGAAATGTTGCCGGTGCAAACAGCACATAAGAGGACAGAAGATCCGCCAGTGCCGAACCAATCGCGGCACTGACAGCGGCATATGGACCCATTATCATAGCAGCAGCCATAATAACACCATCACCGAAATTGACATATCCTTTAAGGGCCGGCATTGGAATCGGGAACTGAAAAACTATAGTTGCAATGAGCACGATCGCTGCCAATATCCCGCCATATGTAATTTTTCTGATCGCTTGTCTAACCTTATCAGGTCTATTCTCATTCATTTTAAGCTCAGTCATTATTTTTGCTCCTTCTATTGATCTGTACTAAATATAAAGACTGTTGCTCTGACTGTCAATGTCAGTAAAATGTAATATGTCAGCTGTTAATAATTTTATGATTGAAACTAAACATCTATGGCTATATATTAGAAGTTGCACTGATTGATCAAATGATTTTTGATTTCTCAGATTATCAGTTTCGGAGTTGTATATGGTTTTTTCAAGCCTTGTGTTTCTTTATGGCTTCCTGCCGCTCTGTCTTGTGATTTATCTGTTATCAGGAAGCATAAAAACCAGAAATAGAGTTCTGTTATTGTTTTCGCTGGCCTTTTATGCATGGGGTGAGCCTGTTTGGGTAGTACTAATGATTCTAACTGGTCTGCTTGTTTATCTTGCAGGACTGGGTATAGACATATATCGTGCCAGCAAATTCAAATCTCGCCTCTTTTTGATAATAACCATTGCTGCTTCATTAAGCTCTCTGGCAGTTTTTAAGTATAGTGGATTTGTGATCTCAAATCTGAATCTGTTGCCCTTCATAAATTTGAAGGTTCCCGTTTTCTCTTTGCCAATTGGTATTTCATTTTATACGTTTCAAGCACTTACCTATGCCATTGATCTATATCGTGGGAATACCAAGGTTCAAAAATCATATTTTGATTTCATGCTTTATCTAGCGTTGTTCCCGCAGTTGATTGCTGGACCGATCGTTCGCTATGATGATATCGCTGAACAGATCACAACCAGAAAAATAACTCTTGAGGATTTCAGCAATGGCATCGCGAGATTTCTGGCAGGACTTGCAAAAAAGGTTTTAATTGCTAATCATGCAGGTGAAATCGTTAGCCAAACAATAGGCTCAAGACTGCCCGCATTAAGTTCGACAGAAGCCTGGGTAGGAATCCTCGCATTCTCCTTGCAGATATATTTTGATTTTTCCGGCTATTCAGATATGGCTATCGGATTAGGTAGTATGTTTGGCTTTCGTTTCAAAGAAAATTTTAATTATCCATATATTGCTGATTCGATCACTGATTTCTGGAGAAGATGGCACATATCACTCAGCACCTTCTTCCGTGACTATCTCTATATTCCGCTAGGCGGCAACAGGAGCCACCAAATAAGAAACATGTTCATTGTCTGGGCCTTAACAGGACTCTGGCATGGCGCGAGCTGGAATTTTGTCATCTGGGGACTCTATTTTTTCCTGTTCCTGACGTTGGAAAAACTATTCATCTCAAGGCTATTGAACAAGCTGCCGACTGCGCTTTCTCATATTTACGCCTTGTTAATAGTTATCTTCGGCTGGGTCTTCTTCTATTTCACAACAGTTGGAGATATCCGCATGATGCTTTCAAAAATGCTTTTCATCGGGAATAAGGCTTTTGATGTCAGAGCTCAGATCCTGCTGCAAAACGAGTTCATATTCCTTCTGATCGCAATGCTTCTTACTACACCTCTGCTGAAACATGCTGGCTCTAAAATGAGCAGACTACATGTGGTCAGAACTTATCATCCTGCTTATACAGTAATTGTTGTTATTATCAATATTGGCATACTTTTTTTTGCCACTGCCGCTTTGGCAGGCTCAAGCTTCAATCCCTTTTTATATTTCCGCTTCTGACAGAATATATTTTAGGAGGTTCTCAGGTGAACAAGCATCAACAGAAAATTGTCATAATGTTCCTAATGCCGATATTTATTCTGGCAATTTTCAAGCTGGTCTGGCCAGATCAGACAGTATCCACACAAGAGAATCGCGCACTTCAGCAGCGGCCTGCTTTTACCTGGAATAGTTTTATCGACGGCAGCTTCGGCCGTGAGACCGAGAAATGGTTTGCTGATCAGTTTCCTTTTCGAAATACATTGATAAAAGTCAACAACTCAGTTAAAGAGCTCATGAGCTTCTCTTTTGATGATGATCAGGTGACACTTATTCAAGGGCCTGCGAATGACTTGGGCAGCGGCGAGATCCTGGTCGATGAGGGAACAGCTGAAGTGCCTGAAACCATGCCTTCCGAGACAACAGAGAAAATTATTGATCCATCAGATAATCACAGTGGTGATTCAACTTCAGATGGTTCCGATCCCGCGTCTGAAACGACCCCGCCAGCTTCTATAGAAACTACTACTCAGGAAACTACAATAGAAACAACAGCGGCTCCAACAGAGCAGGCGACGCCTCCAGGCGTTGAAGGCGAGGTTGCCGACTATTCAGCAGTTATAGTCGTTAATAACGTCGCCATGGAGATATATGGCTTCAGCCAGAGCAAATCAGATCATTACGCTGAGCTCATTAACCGTCTTGCCGCAAAAGCGGAATCAGCACAGGTTTATAATTTGCTTGCACCAACAGCTATAGAGTTTTACTCTCCTGAGAAATATCATTCACTCAGCAGCTCGCAAGCAGCAGCGATTGAAAGTACCTATTCCCATCTGGCCCCTGAGGTGCGCTCTGTGGACGCCTATAGCGAGCTTGCCGCTAACTGGAAGGATTATCTCTATTTCCGCAGCGATCATCACTGGACGGCTCTTGGAGCCTATTATGGATATCGTGCATTTGCGGCAGCGGCTGGTCTTGAGCCTGTTGCTCTTGAAGCACTTACACATGGCAGTATTGAGGGCGGCTTCCTGGGAAGCTTGTATCGATATACTCAGAGCAGCGTTTTGGCTGCAACCCCCGATACAGTTGATTATTATGAACCAGCGGTGACCGTTGTTGGTATGGCATATCAGGACGCAGCAATGCAAAACGGCCGCAGCATACAGCTGATCAATAAAACGGCCAATACCAAAAACCAATATCTTGCTTTTATTGAGGGCGACCATCCGCTTGCGCACTTTACAACTTCTACTAAGAACGGCCGAAGTGTGATCGTTATCAAAGAGTCCTATGGCAATGCCTTCGTGCCTTATCTTGCAAGTCATTATGAGAATATATACGTGGCAGACCCACGCTCAATAAGCATGAATCTGCCAGTCTTTGTCCAGGATAATAATATTAATGATATCGTTGTTATTAACTATACATTCGCAGTCAGCAACAGCAAATGGGTTGACGGCTTCAGCAGAATGATCGGTTAATTGATCTTGCTATGCTGATGTAAGGCTGTTGATAGCATCAGCTTGATTCTGTTGAGCTGATTGACTTCACTGGCACCTGGATCATAATCTATTGGCACGATATTTGACTGTGGAAACTGACGACGCAGTTCCTTGATCATGCCTTTTCCCGTTACATGATTAGGCAGACAGGCAAACGGCTGCGCGCAGATGATATTTGGTACACCGCTCTCGATCAGCTCGATCATTTCAGCAGTTAGAAACCAGCCCTCGCCGCTTATATTGCCTAATGACAATACTCCTTCAGCCTTGCGGCCCAGCTCCTCTATCGGGACAGGCGTGTCAAACTTGCCGTTGGTCGCACTAAGAACTTTGCGCATCTTCGCACGGTAGCCCTCAATAAGCCTGATCAAAACCTTCGAAATATAAGCGCCCTTAGCACTTGTACCAAGGTTTTCGTATTTCCACTGCGAATTGTAAATCGTGTACAGGAAGAAATCCAGCAATCCAGGCATTACTGCCTCACAACCTTCAGATTCAATAACCGCAACTGCATGGTTATTGGCATCAGGATGGAACTTGACCAGAATCTCTCCAACCAATCCCACACGCGGCTTGCGCTCTGTTTCTATCAGCGGCAGATCGTCGAACTCTTCAACAACCATATCAATAATCTGACCATAACGGAGTCGACGAGCGAGCAAGGGGGAGAATCCGTCTTGCTCGAAAAACTCCCTGATTGCCTGATCCCAACGTGTATACAAATTGTGTGCGCTGCCTGTTACAGCTTCATATGGTCTTACACGAAGCAAAACTGTCTGGAGCAAATCACCCAGAACGAGAGCCTGAACACATTGATGTAACAGATTAAGAGTAAACTTGATGCCCGGGTTGCTCTCGATGCCTGTAGCAGACAACGCTACGACCGGAACCTGCGGGAAACCGGCATCTTTCAGTGCTTTACGCAAAAATGCGACATAATTAGTTGCACGACAGCCACCACCGGTTTGTGTAATGAAAACCGAGCAATTGTCAGGATCATATCCACCTCTGATAAACGCGTTAACTAATTGTCCAACAACAATTATTGAGGGATAGCATGCATCATTATTAACATACTTCAAGCCTGTTTCAATATCCTCAGCAGTTGTGTTCTCAAGCACCTTGGAATTATATCCATGATGATTGAGTACGCTCTCAATAAACCGGAAGTGGATTGGCGACATCTGTGGAGCTAAAATAGTATGTCGCTGTTTCATTTCCTGCGTGAAGGGTATTCGTTCAAGAGTATAAGGTTTCTTCTTCCTGGTTATAGAACCTTTGTTTTTCTCACGCTCCTGCATTGCTACCTTAAGCGACCGCATTCTGATTCTTGCGGCACCGAGATTACTGACCTCATCAATTTTAAGAACTGTATAGATCTTGCCTTGAGCCTCCAATATTTCCTGGACCTGATCAGTAGTGACAGCGTCTAACCCACAACCAAATGAGTTAAGCTGTACGAGCTCCAGCTCATCTCTGATCGCGACAACCGCAGCAGCCTCATATAACCTGGAATGATAAGCCCATTGATCGACAATACGGAGCGGTCGCTCCAGCAGACCTGGTTGAATAATTGAGTCTTCTGTCAATACCGCTAGTCCGAGGCTGTTGATCATCTTAGGGATGCCATGATGAATTTCCGGATCCACATGATAGGGCCTTCCAGCTAAAACAACACCCTTCTTGCCGGATTCCTCCAGGAATTTAATAACTTCCGCGCCCTTATCACGCATATCCTGCTTAAATTTCGCGTCCTCGGCAAAAGCCGCCTCAACAGCACTCTTGACCTCTTTCAAATTGACATTATAGTCGGCAAAAACTTCTACAAGCCGTGTTGCCAGCTTATCTCTATTCTCCAGTGGAAGAAATGGATTCATGAACTTGATGGAATGCTCTCTGATATCCTCAACGTTGTTCTTAATAACTTCAGGGTAAGA
>CAZSLR010000014.1:0-20274 GCA_964607635.1 uncultured Oscillospiraceae bacterium | reverse complement strand
GACGGTTTTCCTTTCTTAAGTGTAGTATTTGTATCAAATCTGCCGGCTGACTATTTTTATCAGCCGGCAGCAGATCACCTAGATAAAGATATCAGAGAATTACATCAGCAGTCAATGAGACAATCATTTGATTAACGCAAATTGTCTTAAAACCTGAGGCAGTAAGCCTCCGTGCATCCACGTCTCAAGCTCAACCTCACTGTCAATTCTTATAACTGCCCCAAATGTTATTGTCTTGCCATCAGCAGCTGCAGCGGAGACCTTAAGCTGACCACGAGGTCTGATCGACTCAGTAAATCCAGGGAAGCTGTATTCCTCCATACCAGTCAAGCCAAGCGTTGCGGCATCTTGCCCATCCAGGAACTCAAGAGGCAAAACTCCCATGCCAATCAGATTACTACGATGAATGCGTTCATAACTCTGGGCTATAACTGCCTTAACTCCAAGCAGAGCAGTTCCTTTTGCAGCCCAGTCTCTTGAGCTGCCTGAACCATATTCTTTTCCAGCAAGTACGATCAGAGGTGTACCTTCTGATTGATATTTTTCACTAGCCTCAAATACTGTCATTGTCTCACCGGTCGGCACATGCAATGTATAACCACCTTCCGTTTCTGGAACTATTTTATTCCTGATCCGAATATTTGCGAAGGTTCCTCTGATCATTACTTCATGGTTGCCTCGTCTGGACCCGTAAGAGTTGAAATGCTCAGGCAGAACGCCATTATCCTGCAGATATTTGCCCGCCGGTGACGAAGGCTTGATACTGCCTGCAGGTGATATGTGATCCGTGGTTACGCTGTCACCAAGCCAGAGCAATACCCTAGCCTTATTAATTGCTGTTATTTCCGGTTTCTCACTTGGCATATTCTGGACAAAAGGCGGCCTCTTGATATATGTTGATTCTTCCTGCCAGACATACAGCCGTCCTTCGTCTGCACTCATTCTATTCCAGCTGTCGTTGGCGCTAAGCGCTTTATTATACTCTGTTTCAAAAAATACTTTGTCTACTGAATGGGCAATAAGCTCTTTTATTTCACTTTCATCAGGCCAGATATCACGCAAATATATTGCTCTGCCGTTTTTATCAATTCCAAGAGGAGCGTTGACTAAATCATTTCGAACATTACCGGACAAGGCATAAGCAACTACCAGAATTGGAGAAGCAAGATAGTTCATCTTGACCTGTGGATGAACTCTGCCTTCGAAATTTCTATTGCCACTTAGCACAGCAGCTGCGTTTAACCCCTGTTCATCAATAATCGATGCGACTTCGGGAATAAGCGGTCCGCTGTTACCTATACAGGTAGTGCAGCCATACCCTGCCGTTTGGAAACCAAGCTTATCTAGATAAGGTGTAAGTCCTGCCTTATCGAGGTATGCGGTTACTACCCGTGATCCTGGCGCCAGGCTGGTCTTGACATAACCTGGAACCTTCAGCCCTGCCTCCACAGCACTCTTCGCAAGTAGACCTGCTCCTATCATGACAGCAGGATTAGATGTATTTGTACAGCTTGTGATAGCGGCTATAACAACTGCGCCATCACTGATCTGTTCTGTACCGCCTGTGAGCTCCAGCTTGAAGCTGCGTTCTGCCTGATCCTCAGGCAATCCAAATCCACCGCTCTCAATGGAAGCAGTAAGATCGTGCTCCGCTTGCGCCATCATGTCATCCAGATAAATCAAATCCTGAGGTCTCTTGGGTCCAGCCAGACTCGGTCTAACAGATGCAAGATCGAGTTCAAGAGTTTTGGTGTAAATCGGATCAGGCTGGCCAGCCTCGAGAAACAAGCCCTGCAGTCGGCAATATTTCTCAACCAGCCGAATATGTTCAGGTGCTCTGCCGGTTGATTCAAGATATGCAAGAGTCTGGCTATCGACAGGGAAAAATCCCATCGTTGCTCCATATTCCGGAGACATGTTGGATACAGTTGCTCTGTCTTCGACACTTATGTTGTGTATCCCTTCTCCGAAGAACTCTACAAAGCGTCCAACTACACCATGTTTGCGCAGAATATTTGTTACAGTCAGAGCGAGATCGGTTGCGGTAACACCTTCCGACAATCGTCCTGTCAGCTTCATGCCGATAACCTCAGGCAACAGCAGCGAGATGGGCTGCCCAAGCATCGCCGCTTCTGCCTCGATGCCACCGACACCCCAGCCAGGAACACCAATGCCATTGATCATGGTGGTATGTGAGTCAGTTCCAACTAGTGTATCTGGCTTGAGCCAGACACCATCGGTGCGTTCCTCTGATACCACAACTGTTGCCAGCTTCTCTAGATTGACCTGATGCACAATACCGGCAGAAGGCGGGAACGCCCTGAAGCCGCTGAAAGAACCTTGTGCCCACTTAAGGAATTGATATCTTTCCTGATTACGCTCATACTCTTTCTCGATATTACAGCTAATAGCATCACTGCTGCCGAAGCAGTCTATCATGACAGAATGGTCTATAACCAGATCGACCGGGATAACAGGGTTTATTAAGTCAGGGTCTCCTCCCTGTGCCTGCCATTCATCACGCAGAGCAGCAAGATCTGCTACCACAGGTACACCGGTAAAATCCTGCAGAATGACCCTTGATGGCATGAAGGATATCTCGCTCACTCCGCCCTTGCCATCCCAGGCACGAAACAGGTCCAAATGCTTGCTTTGAAAATAGCGTTCATCAAAATGATTAAGAGTATTTTCAAGCATAAGCTTCAGTGAACGCGGCAATCTGTCAGATAACCTGTCACTGTCAGTGTCGAAGACTTTTACCGAGTTGTAATGGTATGTTTTCCCGTCAAGCTCAAAATTCGCATAAGAAGGATCATATCCTTCAACCTTGTCAAACGATTTCGTTTTCTGCATGCTCCACCTCCGGATTATCTGATTTCCTTTTCTTATCAGGCTCTAAGAGAGAAAATATAAATGACAGTGCCAGCAGTACTATCGATATTGTTATCCATGGCCTGGACAAAATAAGCGGACACGAGCCGGCAGACAGCCCGCCCGAGAAAAAATATGCTTTGATCAATACATAGGCAGCCAACACAGCGCCGGATATCCAGGCGATATTGCTAAGCCAACCAAACGCTTTGTGCTTTCGAATCATTGTCTTCCCTCCATCAATATTATTCTATCAGATTAATCAAATCCCCATAGCCTTCGTCTGCCATTTTTTCGATTGGAATAAAACGCAGTGAAGCGCTGTTGATGCAATATCGCAGACCCCCTGATTCAACAGGTCCATCAGTGAAAACATGCCCTAGATGTGAGTCGCCTGCTCTGCTTCTTACCTCTGTCCTGGTCATACCAAATTTCCGGTCTATGTTTTCTTCTATGACCTCGTCAGCGATAGGCTTGCTGAAGCTTGGCCAGCCGCAGCCTGCGTCAAATTTGTCATTTGAACTAAACAAAGGCTCTCCTGTTACAACATCGACGTAAATACCTTTTTCGAAATGCTGATCATAAATACCTGTGCCCGGATATTCCGTCCCGCTGTTCTGAGTTATATCGAATTGTTCCTTGGTTAGTGTAATGCGAAGAGTACTCAGATCCGGCTTATTGTACCGGGACTGATCCAAGGAAGGAAGTTCTTCATCTGTGGCAGTAGGCAGAGTGTCAAACGACACATGACAATAGCCTCCAGGATTCTTCTCGAGATAGTCCTGATGATATTCCTCTGCTAAATAGTAATTCTTCAGTGGCTCGACCTCGGTGACTATTTTTTTGCTGTACTTCTTCTGTTCTTCAGCGACAACACCATTTATAACTTCAAGATCAGCCTCATCCTGATAATAAATGCCAGTGCGGTATTGACTGCCGCGGTCGTTGCCCTGTCTGTTCAGTGTCACCGGATCAATGATTTTAAAAAACTCCTCCAATACTCCTACCAGATCAATTCTGGCAGGATCATAACTCACCTGAACAGCTTCAGCATGTCCTGTATTGTTATAACAGACATCCTGATAGGTGGGATTTTCTGTATTGCCATTCGCGTAGCCGGATGTAACATCAGCTACTCCCGGCACTCTCGCCATATATGCTTCAACACCCCAGAAGCAGCCACCAGCCAGCCAGATATTTTTAAGTTCACTGCTGCTGTAATCAACTTTTAAATTTGGATTTTCGGGCAGACCTGAGTTACTCATAGATATCTCTCCATTCTTATACTTGTTATTATCATCAGATGTTGCATTGCCTATAGCAACAGCAATCAGCATCAGCGATACCAATATCACAGGCAATATTAAGTGCCTCAGTCGTTCAAGCTTCACGTTAACACCTTATTTCTTAATTTTATTATAAAGCAAAGTAAATGTTTAATATGATTTTACACTTTTATCTAGCTTTTTCATGTAGCACCGGTGACAATGTTTATATTAGCAGCAAAAGAATGTATACTCTTTGTTATTATAAACGAAAGGATCTATTGATGAAAAAGAGCAGTAAATTGACTCTTTATAGCTCTGCTTATATGTTGGCCGCTTTACTTTTCAGTGAGTATCTGCTTGCTGGCTTCACCACAGGCGTGACCTCTCGCGGATTATTTCTAATATTTTTATTATCTGTTTCCTTATGTCTGCTTCTGTTTACGGTCGAATTGCTTTTGAATCAGCGAAGCATGCGGATCATCACATTCATTCTGTTATGTGCAAATTCGATTATCTTTTGTGCTCAGAGGATATACTTCAATATTTTCGGTACTTTTTTTACGCTCTACTCACTAGCAAATGGCGGCCAGGTATTTGAGTTTGGCGGCATTATAGCTTATGAGATCGGTGTTGCTGCAGGCTGGATCATGCTTTTTATGCTGCCTGCACTACTCTATTGGCCAGCCTCTTCATTTTTCGTTGGCAAAGGGATTAATCTGAGATCTCTGTCAGCTGTTCTTATATCACTATGGTTTTCTGCTGCTTCATTCGTTTCGGCTATTGTCATCATCAATACCGGCGATCGTTTACCTGGTTCACCTTATCATGCCTATTATGTAGATCTACAACCCAATTATGCCGTCAGCAATCTCGGACTGATTACAACTGGAAGATTAGAGCTTGAGCATGCGATATTGTCCATACTACCTGGTTATAATAGATCAGAGGGACCTCCTACTATTGATGAAGATAATGGTCTGACAATTGAAACAGAACCTGTCGATCAGTCTAAGAATTCATCTCCTGCTTCAGGTGATAATGATGGTACTGGTTCAACTACTTCAGAAAATAACGAAGCGAATGAGAGTACCGATACCAGTGTTCAGGTTGAACCAGTTATACTTGATTTGGATTTTGCTTCACTTATTCAAAATGAGTCCAACGATTATATCAGGCAGATTCATCAATGGGTAGATCAGCGAGAGCCGTCTTATACAAATGACCATACAGGCATGTTCGAGGGCTACAATTTTATATTCATAACGGCCGAGAGCTATTCGCACTATGCAATAGATCCTGAACTGACGCCAACACTTTTTAAACTTCAAAATGAAGGATTCAATTTTACAAATTTCTATAATCCTCTCTGGGGAGTAAGTACGTCTGATGGTGAATATGTCGCCGTAACCGGTCTCATTCCTAAGGCAGGAATCTGGAGCCTCTATAGATCCGGCCGCAATTACATGCCTTTTGCCATGGGTAATCAGTTAAGGCAGCTTGGATATACGACCTTTGCCTATCATAATCATACTTTCGATTACTATCGCAGGGATATCTCTCATCCAAATCTCGGTTATACTTACAAAGGTCTGGGAAATGGTCTTGATGTCGCAGAAACATGGCCTGAATCCGATCTTGAAATGATGGAGCTGAGTGTAGATGATTATATTGAAGATGAAGCTTTTCACGCCTACTATATGACGGTAAGTGGTCATCTGCAGTACAATTACGGCGGCAATTTTATTGCGGCCAAGAACAAGGATCTGGTAGCAGATCTTGATATGACAGAGCCGGCAAGAGCCTATATGGCAACACAGATAGAGCTTGACCACGCATTGGAATACTTGTTAATGAGACTTGAGAAAGCAGGCGCGGCAAACAGAACATTAATTGTTATGAGTGCCGATCACTACCCGTATGGTTTGAAGCATCAGGATCTTGAGAGTCTCGCTGGCAAGCAGATAACCGGACTTGAGCTATACCGCAGCAGCCTGATCGTTTATGCAGCTGGTATGAAGCCTGAAACTGTAAATACACCTGTATCAAGCCTGGACATAATCCCAACAATTTCAAATCTGCTTGGACTTGAGTACGATTCACGTATGCTAATGGGACGTGACGTTTTCTCAGTTACTGAGCCGCTTGTTATTTTCTTAGACCGCAGTTTCATTACTGGCGACGGCACCTACTATGCTCCAGACAGGAATTGGTTCGCAGAATCAGGTGAAACACTTAGCGAGAGTGATCTGATAAACAAGCTTAATGAGATCGAAGAACGATTCTATTACTCACAGCTTATACTGGAAAATGATTATTATAATAAGCTTGGACTTGATTAGTTATTTGTATAAACCTGTTATAATAAATGTGTAGACAACAGTTGCTTATTGCATAAAAACGGAGGTGCTTCAAATGAAGAAAATTCTGGTTCCTATTGATGGCTCAGACTGCTCCAACAAGGCAATAGACATGGCAAGGGAGCTAGCTCTGCTTTACAAATCACGGCTTGTACTGCTCCATGTCGGCACTGATTTCCACTACCAGTTTTACCCTGTAAGCCCATTTGGTGCTGACGGTGTTCCATTCCCTCAGGAGTTCATCGACAAAATTGAGAGAGTTGCACATGAGATACTCGAGGCTGGTCTTGCCCGCTGTACTGATCTTGGAGACAAGGTTGATACAGTTTTTTTGGAGGGCAGACCTGCGGAGGTTATAATCGATTATGTTGACACTCATGATATTGACATGGTTGTAATCGGATCTCATGGCACCAGCGGCTTCAAGAGGTTCCTGATGGGCAATGTTGCCAACAAGGTAGCACTCTCGATCGAGAAGCCGGTTCTTATTATCAAATAATTATTGCCAGCTTGTAGATCATATGTTAGATTAAGAGAAATGAAATAAGGCTTTAAACTGGTCCTGTGAGGCAAGTAAGTCTATAATAATTGCTCGATAATCATGTTGTCAGCCTGCAACTGAATCGATGGTGTTTATTATGCGGCTTCCTGATGCCTGACGGTATCAGGAAGCCGTTTCTGTTCGTCGATCAATTACATTATAGGAGGACTACACCATGGATGAGCAATCCAATCTGATCATCGACATTCGTGAGAAACCAGGTTTTGGCAAGGGCGTGATCCTAAGCTTCCAGCATGTATTTGCAATGTTTGGAGCGACCGTTTTGGTTCCTTTCCTGACCGGACTGCCGCTGAACACAGCTCTGCTTGCATCAGGTATCGGCACACTTATCTACATTCTTTGTACCGGTGCTAGAGTACCAGTTTACCTGGGAAGCTCTTTTGCTTACATCGCCGCGATAGGCACAGCATTAGGTGCTTCACCTGACCAAGCAGATTTCGCTGAGAAAGCAAATTTTGCTGCAGCAGCGACTGGACTGATGTGCGTTGGTCTGGCTTATTTGGTTGTAGCTCTGGTTATAAAACTCGTTGGTAAGGAGTGGCTTAGCAAGCTGTTGCCTCCAATCGTTGTCGGACCGATGATCGCTGTTATCGGTCTTGGACTTGCAAGCACTGCAGTTGGCATGGCCGGTTTCGGGCAGGCTGACGCCATGGATCCCCAGACTATCATAATAGCCCTTATCGCAATGCTCTCTACTGCTCTGATCGCAGTGCATGCAAAAGGCTTCTTCAAAATAGTCCCCATCATTTCAGGTATCGGTATCGGCTTCCTCAGCGCAGTTGTCATCGACCTTATTTTTAACATGGGCGGCGACACAATAGTTGTCGGCAGTCTGGTTAACATCGGTAAGGACATCGCTGCAGGAAATATATTCGAAATGCCAAAAATTCTTCTGCCCTTAGGCGATGGTATGCAGGATTCAAAAGTGTTCACCTTCTATAAGCTTGATTTCTCGGCAGCAATCGCGATTTTGCCTCTGGCTTTTGTAACAATAGCGGAGCACATCGGCGATCATACAGTTCTTGGTAAAATTTGCAATCGTGATTTTATCAAGGATCCAGGACTTGATCGTACAATTCTCGGTGATGGTCTCGCAACCTTCGTAGCAGGTATGATCGGCGGCCCTGCCAACACCACATATGGTGAAAACACAGGTGTTGTAGGCCTGACCAAGGTAGGCTCAGTATACGTCACCGGCGGCGCTGCAGTTATAGCCGTAATCCTCTCTTTCCTTAAACCGGTAAAAGACCTGATCTCCGCAATACCTCTCCCTGTTATGGGCGGTATCAGCATTATCCTGTTCGGCTTCATCGCTGCTAACGGTCTCAGAGTTCTTAATGAGGCCCATGTGGATTTCAGCAAAACAAGAAATGTAATCATCTGCGCTGTCATGCTCATCCTTGGACTTGGCGGAGCTGCTTTCAGAATCACTCAGCTTACAGTGATCTCAGGTATGGCTCTGGCGGCTGTTGCAGGCGTAATTCTCAATCTAATTCTCCCCGAAGAAAAACCAGTAGATGTTGAGAAGATTAAGAAAAACTGATTTCGTATTTGTTTGATTTGCAGTAAACATAAGCGGCGTTCATCGACAGCATGCTGAAGATGAGCGCTGTTTTTATTTTTTTCTGTAATTTGTCTGGCAGTGCCGGCTTTTACCGTTATAATAGTAAAGAGAATTTTCTGCCGCGAGGTACAGTTATATCCTCAGGCAATGAAGGGAGGCAATTTCTGCTGCTGTTTTTTGCATGCGGATTATATGCTATGAAGATCATTATTGTTGGTGGGGGCTGGGCAGGTTGCGCGGCAGCGGCACAAGCCGCAAAATTGGGCGCTGAGACTGTCTTGCTCGAGAGAACGGATATGTTGCTTGGCACTGGTATTGTTGGTGGAATCATGCGTAACAACGGCAGATTCACTGCGACTGAAGAGATGATTGCGCTTGGCGGCGGCGACATATTCGAATTGGTTGACCGAAATTATCGGCATAAAAATATAAGTTTTCCCGGTCACGAGCATGCCAGCCTCTATGATATCGGTAAAGTACCAGGGGCAGTTACAAGATATCTGACAGACCTTGGAGTTGATATCAGATTTAAAACTAGAATTACAAAGATCACAAAAGATGGCGACCGAATAACAGAGGTGATATCCAAACAGGGGGAAGCTTTTGCCGGTGATGTGTTTATCGATACGACAGGTACAGCCGGCCCGATGAATAACTGTGTGCGTTACGGTAATGGCTGCGCTATGTGCGTGTTGAGATGTCCCAGCTTCGGCGGAAGGGTCAGTCTGGCCGGTTTGGCTGGTGTCAAAGAGATGCAAGGCATTAAACCTGACGGTGCGGTTGGCGCAATGAGCGGCTCCTGTAAGCTCTACAAGGAATCCCTCTCACCCGAGATCGTTGAACTTCTTGACCGTGATGGAGTTGCTGTCATACCAATTCCTGCTGATCTGGTTGAAAATCATCTTGATATCAAGGCCTGTCAGCAATATGCTCTGGCTGAGTTCGCGGAGAATGTGATATTACTTGATACCGGTCATGCCAAGCTGATGACACCTTATTTTGAGCTATCCAGACTGCAGAAGATTCCTGGCTTCGAAAATGCCAGATACGAGGATCCCTATGCTGGCGGCAAGGGCAATTCAATGCGATATTTCGCGATGGCTCCGCGCAGCAACTCGCTGCAGGTCGAGGGTGTAGATAATCTTTTCTGCGCAGGCGAGAAGGCCGGATTGCTGGTCGGACATACAGAAGCTATCGCGACAGGCGCTCTGGCTGGCTACAACGCTGTCAGGCAGGCTGCCGGCAAGGAGCAGCTGGTTCTGCCTCGCGAGCTTACTGTTGGAGATGCAGTATCCTATGTACAAGATCAGATGCAGACAAGTGAGGGGCTTGGACTAAAATATACCTTCTCAGGATCGGTCTTATTCAAGCGTATGAAGGAGCTTGGACAATACACAACTGACATAGAAGAAATCAAGAAGCGAGTCGACAGTCTAGGACTTACCGGTATCCTGAGCAGACTCTAAACATGTTAATATTGCGTGCGTCTTGAGCGTTCGCCAAAAAATAGGGGGTTAATATGGTTACATTGGGTCTTCTTCACTATGTCTACATCATCATGACAATTATCATTATTGTCGCGCTTCTCTTAAAAAAAGAGATCGTTCTGCCTTGCGTCATAGGCATCTTCGCGATGGGTCTTGCCTTCAGCGGCGGTAACCCGATAAAAGCGATCCAGGCACTTTATAACAGCTTCGTTGCCTCCGGAACTGAATTTCTTGGCATCATAGTTGTAATCGCACTGGTAGTTTCCATGTCACGATCTCTCGCGGCAATCGGCGCGGATGAAATAATGATCCGACCGCTTAAAAACGCGATCAAATCACAGAAGATCGCCTTCTTCATTGTAGGCTTCGTTATGCTGATCGCTTCATGGTTCATCTGGCCATCACCCGCAGTCGCTCTGGTTGGAGCGCTTCTTCTACCATTTGCTCTGCGATCAGGACTGCCTGCTATCTGGGCAGCAGTAGCGATGAACATCTTCGGTCATGGAATGGGGCTGTCTGGTGACTTCTTCATTCAGGGAGCACCTGGCATAACGGCAAAAGCCGCCGGTCTCACTACACCTGCGATTATGAAGGCCAGCATACCACTCTGGATCGTGATGTCTGTTGTAACCGTTACAGCTGCATTTATCATGTTTACTAGAGATATGAAAAAGCGAAATGGCTCAGGTAATTCCGCAATTTCTGAGGAAGATCTAATTGAACAGGCTGAAATGACACATGCTATCGTTTCAAAGGATAAACCAGGACAGCCTGCTGTTAAAATAACCAAGTTTTCTTACTTTATAGCTATACTTACTCCGCTGGCTTTCATAGCCGATGTTGTTTTGATGATCATGTTCAATATTGTCGGCGGTGATGCTACTGCTCTAGTCGGCGGAACAGCTGTTCTGATCATGGCAATAATCCTTATCGGCAAAGGCAACCTGGTTGATTCACTCGATGAGATCACCGATAAATTCAAGGAAGGCTTTATCTTCGCCATGAAGATTTTTGCCCCTGTTATAGTAATCGCCGGCTTTTTCTTCCTTGGCAGCGGAGAGATGGCTGCTAAGATTCTGGGAGAAGGCGCACCAAATATTCTGTATGATCTGGGAATGTATCTCTCAGGTATAGTACCGGATCAGAAAACTCCAATAGCGTTGATGCAGGCTCTTATCGCAATGATTACAGGCCTTGACGGTTCAGGCTTCTCCGGTCTGCCCCTGGTTGGTTCATTGGCACAGACCTTCTCACTGGCTACAAATGCCAGCATTGAAACATTGGCCGCACTCGGTCAGCTGATCACTGTATGGGTTGGCGGTGGTACAATAATCCCTTGGGGAGTTATTCCAGTTGCAGCGATCTGTAATGTTAAGCCTGCCGAGCTGGCACGCAAGAACCTGATACCAGTATTGCTTGGCATAGGCGCAACAGTAATCGTTGCTATGTTTATCATCTGATAACAGAGCATCCGCCCATTTTGATTACTATTAATCAAACAATCATAAATTGGAGGATAAAAAATAACAATGGAATTAAATGAAGCTAACAAGGATGCTGCGTCATCTGAAATGCGAAGGATAGATCCCAGAGCTATTAAAAAGTGGCGCCTGTCGAGACTGATAGCTTTATTGATTATGCTTGCGGTCACAATAGCAGCTTATTTTTTCCTCTGGCACAGGATAACTGATGGAATGACACTAGAAGCTGTAAGAAAAACAGCGATCATAAGTGGTCTGACATCAGGTGCTATTCTCCTGCTGCAATTAATCAATCTGATCGTATATCCGGAAATCGAGTATCGCCAATGGTCCTATTGTCTGACAGCTGACAGAATCGAAATCAAGAAGGGAATAATTTTTCACAGCACCACAATTATTCCGATTACTAGAATTCAACATGTAACAGTAAGTGAGAGTCCTTTTGCCAGATTATATAGTCTGGCAAAAGTCGACATCACGACTGCAGGCAGCACCAGCGAAATAGATGGTCTTGCCGCTGAAACGGCAAGAGAGCTCTGTGAACGTATGAAAAACGCGGTAAATACTAAAGTTATTGACAGTAAGCTTCGACAGGGTATCTCACATCAAACTTCCAAGCAGGCAGACGAAGTAACCATGAACGAAGGAGAAAGTAGCTAATGGAACCGACCAGATGCCATGTTTCAATGGTACTTGAGCGTGCGGTGATGATGCTGAGACAGCTTGTTCCCACAATTATCCTGATGTTTGTGTCATTAAGGAATCTGCCGTCTCTCTGGATCGCGATAGGCATTAGCGCAATAGTAGTATTATCGGCTATTTATCTAGTTCTGCTCTGGCGGCGCACCTACGTGTATACTAGCGAAGACCAGTTGATCGTCAGTACCGGTGTGTTTTGGAAGAAGCAAACAGCTATCCCCTTTGACAAGATCAACACAGTTGATCTGAGCAGAAATGTAATTCAAAGAATACTTGGAACCAGTAGACTTAAGGTTGATACTGGAGCGGTCAAGGTTGCGAAGAGCAATTCTGAGCTTGATCTTGTTTTCTCGCTCGAGAAGGCAAGAGAATTGCGCAAGAATATTCTTCAGTTAGCTGATAACGCAAAACAAAGAGAACAGGATGTAATCTCAGAAGAAATCGCAGAGTCATCCAACGATCAGACTCAATCAACGTCATCAGCATGGCAGCATACAGACAATAGATCCGCTGATCAGAAAATAAGTGCCGCGGCCTTTTTCGGTGTTAACGAGCTGGAAGAGGATACCGACCTATCTAATTCTGATGACATTTCTCACGAATCGTCTTATCAGGCCGATATCAGAAGTCTCATTATTTATGCTCTAACAAAAAGTAAAATTGGCGCTGGTATTCTTGCAATATTCTCATTTCTGGCTATTTTTGATGAACTCATATCAGAAGAGCTGATAATGAAGGCAGAGCAAGGGTTCAAAAGGGCTGCAGATACACTTGTGAGTCAGCAGCTTGTGTTTTTAGTTCTTATGGCATTTGTTATTATTCTTATAATTTACGTCCTCGCCAACGTTATTACAATCATCTTAACGATCATTAAATATTATCATTTCCGAGCACGTCGAAGCTCAGATCATCTATACATACGCTATGGACTACTTACAGAAAAAAGCTTCTCAATGCCAGTCAAAAATATCCATGCTATTATAATTAAGCAAAGCCTGATCAGAAAAAAACTCGGGATGCTCAGCATCGAGGTCCAATCAATCGGCTATGGCGATGATGATAAGGAAACAGCGTTGCTAATGCCCTTGGTAAAAGCCGACGAGAGTATCATGTTCTTACAGAATCTGCTTCCGGAATACGCTGTGAATACAGAGCTTAATGTTCCTCCGCGCAGATCTTTGAGAAGATTTATGCTAGTCCCACTATTACTTGTATTTCTGATAGTGGTGATCCCTTCATTGATTTGGTTTAAGCCGGGACTGCTAGCGCTTGTTTTATTGATGCCTCTGGTCGCTTTTTCACGCTGGCTTGGCTATAAGAATTCTGCTATAGGGTACAATGAAAAAGTTGTCGAAATCAGAAATGGCAGCTGGCATAGCTCTCTATACAGGATCAAAACAGAAGCTGTACAGACGATTGGCACCAGAGCCCATCCCCTGCTCCGACGTGACGGTCTGGCTCATTATGAGCTCAACTACCACGCTCCTGTTTTGTCATCAAGCGTATGGGCATCATTTCTTGAATCCCGGCACTTGGATGAATTAAGAACATTATTGGAAAATAGTGATTGATGAAGGATTTCAGGCTTATTGAAATCAGCCTATTTGCCATAATCAGTTTATGTGAATATAATTAGTTAGACCTAACTGAACTGATGACAATAAATTGGAGAGTGATTACTTGGACCCTGATAGTATATGGCAATTGATCGCGCTAATTGTACTATTGATGATGTCAGCCTTTTTTTCCGCTTCAGAAACAGCTCTGACGAGTATAAATCGAATCAGACTTAGGCAAAAAATCGAAGAAGGACACAAATCGGCAATTCTTATTGGCAAAATGCTCGAAGCTCCCGACCAATGGCTTAGCGCCATTCTTGTCGGCAACAATGTCGTAAATATCGGAGCTTCAGCACTGGCTACATCTCTTGCAATCAATACTTTTGGCAGCAAGGGTGTTGGTATTGCTACGGGTATTATGACTCTGCTTGTATTGATTTTTTCCGAGATTACACCAAAATCTCTTGCTGCAAATAAGGCTGATAGCATTGCAGCTGCTGTTGTTCGCCCTATTTATGCTTTTATGAAGCTTCTGCGGCCTGTAATTTTTATTTTGACAGGCATAACTCGTTTCATTCTAAGGTTATTTGGTATTAATCAAAACAGGATCTCAGCGCATGTAACCGAAGAAGAGCTCAAGACTATGATGGATGTCAGTCATGAAGAGGGCCAGCTCGAGGATGACGAAAAGCGTCTTCTTGAAAAAGTATTTGAGTTTGGAGATGAGCAGGTCAGATATGTAATGATCCCAAGAACAGAGGTTTTTGCGGTCGACCGAGAAGATGACTATCAGAGCATACTTGAAACCTTCAAATCTACGAGGTTTTCCCGATTGCCCGTATACGATGAAACACTTGATAGTATCATAGGCCTGCTGCACATGAAGGACTTCTTCCTCTTCAGTGGAGATCCTGACAGTTTCAATATTGATGAGTTGATACGCAAGGCTTACTATACGATTGAGAGCAAAAGGATTGCTGACCTGTTCGAGGAGATGCGAGCTCAGAAACAGCAAATGGCCATAGTCGTTGATGAGTATGGAGGAACAGCCGGCATCATCACAACTCAGGATATTGTTGAGGTAATTTTCGGCGATATTGATGATGAGCATGACACTTATAATCCAGATATTGAAAAAATAGGACCCAACGAATATTGGGTCAAGGGCTCCTTAAGGCTCAAGGATCTGAATGAAGAGCTGGGAACTAATATTGATTCTGATGACTATGAGACTATCGGCGGACTGGTTATCGGACAGCTTGGTACCTTCCCGGGCTTAGGTGAAACGATCATGGCAGAAGGACTGCTATGTCAAGTTCTCGAGAGAACAAGAACCAAAATTACAAAAATGAGTATTCGTCTGTGCAATCTGGCAGATGACGATAATGGAGAAAATAGCTGTGAACCCCATGAAACCTGATAACAATAAATATCGTGGGCAAAATCTGATCAGGTATCTTTTACTGCCTGCATCAGCTTGTCTTGCAGTAATTTTAGCAATAGCTTTCTTGCTTCATCTTATCGGGGCTGATAATCATATCAGCAGCTCCGAGATCTCACCTGATTCACATTTAGCAACAAATTCGGAAACACTACCATTATCATCCTCAGCAGGTCAGACCGAAACAGTAATACAGACCATGCCACCAGTTCATAATGATACCGTTACGGATAATCCAGGTGAGACGCTGAATGAAACACAGGGAACTGAGGCACAGATAGCTGTCCCAACTCCAGCACCTCAATATGAATATTTAGCTC
The DNA here is from genome assembly GCA_964607635.1 of uncultured Oscillospiraceae bacterium. GTDB lineage: Bacteria > Bacillota > Clostridia > Saccharofermentanales > UBA5734 > JAAYFZ01. The sequence continues at coordinate 4,665 of CAZSLR010000014.1, read as the reverse complement.
AAAACACTTTGGAGCTGTATGATGGGATAGCTGATCCCAGAACGGTAGACGCAAAAGCAGCAATCGATCCGTATAGCTTGGAAGCTCTTGTTAACAAAGGCTTCTCACTTACGACAGAATTTGAACCAGCTGAGCTGGTACCGGCAGAAGGCTTCGATTGGTTCATGCTGCATCCCGTCGCCGCAGATGCCTGGTCTGAATTAAGAGACACATGCTTACAGGAAACCGGTATTATACTTTATATGACATCGGCTTACAGAAGCTACGATGTCCAGAACATGTTGTTCCAGAGTGCTTTGAAGCGAAAGGGAATAGTTAATAGTGTTGGCTACAATGCCTATCAAGGCAGATCAGAGCATCAGCTTGGATTAGCTATAGATATTATGGATAGCAGCACTATGAAAAACAGCCTTAGCTTCGCTCAGACTCAAACCTATAGCTGGATGCTTGAAAACGCTGCCAGATTCGGCTTCATCCTGCGGTACCCTGAACACAAGGTACATATAACTGACTACTGCTATGAGCCATGGCATTTTCGTTATGTTGGTATAGAGCTGGCGCATTATCTTACAGATAATGATCTTACGCTTGAGGAGTATTACGGTCTCGGTCCTCTTTCTAATAATCGATCAGAATCTGCAAACTAAGCGCTGGTATCGAATCAACCGAATCTGCCGCTGACATAATTGTCTGTTCTCTGATCAGCAGGATTAGAGAATATTGTTTCAGTTCGATCGTATTCGACTACCTCTCCAGACAAGAAAAAAGCGGTTTTATCAGAAATACGACTGGCCTGCTGCATAGAATGGGTTACTATTACAATTGTATAGTCTTGCTTAAGCCTGACGATCAAGTCTTCTACTCGATATGACGCTACAGGGTCCAACGCTGAGGTTGGTTCATCCAACAGCAATACATCAGGTTCTACTGCCAGACAGCGAGCGATACACAGTCTCTGCTGCTGTCCACCTGATAAGCCATAAGCGCTTGTGTGCAGCCTGTCCTTGACCTCATCCCAGAGAGCGGCGTCTATCAGGCTCTTCTCCGCTATCTCCATAAGTTGGTTCTTATTGCGAACACCGTGCCTGCGAGGACCATACACCACATTCTCAAATATTGTTTTTGGGAAAGGATTTGGTTTCTGAAAAACCATACCGACCCTTGTCCTTAACTCCTCTGCCCTGATTGATCCATCAAGAACATTGTTTCCATGATAGAGCAGCTCTCCTTCTGTCTTAACCGAAGGAATCAATGTAACCATAAGGTTCATCAGCTTGAGAAAAGTTGATTTGCCACAGCCGGAAGGACCGATTATCGAAGTAACCTTTTTCTTATCAATTTTTAGGTCAATTGATTTCAAAGCCTGATGGCTGCCATACCAAAGATCCAGCTTCCTTGCTTCGAAAACTGACTCCGCATTATATGTTTTATCATTTTCATTTATCATTTAGATAACCTCTACATCATAAACCAGCACCGCTGATTCAGAACTTCCTCTGAAATTTATTTCTGATCAAAACAGCTGTCATATTGAGTGTAAGCAGCATGATCATTAGTACAACGATCGCAGCGGCAGCAAGATTGGCATATTCAGCAGTAAGAACAGTATCCAGCGTCCAATAATAAATTTGTATCGGCAGAGCTGTGAAATCATCAAACAGGCTTGTTGGAATTTTCATGATCAGAGTAGGTATGCCCAGAACTACCAGAGGCGCAGTTTCACCTATCGCTCGTGATATCGCCAGAATCGTACCTGTAAGTATTCCCGGCAAGGCAGCAGGCAATACAACTCGCCAGATAGTTGTCCATTGTGTAGCTCCCAGAGCATATGACGCGTCACGGAGATATCCGGGCACTGCCCTTACAGCCTCCTGCGAGGCAACGACCACTATAGGCAGCACCAGCAGCGACATGGTAAGACCCCCAGCAAGAATGCTCGATCCAAGCCCGAGGATTCTGCCAAAAAGTGTTAACCCCAGCAGACCGAATATTACTGAAGGAACACCAGATAAATTTGAGATATTTGTTTGAATCAGGCGATGTATCCTTCCCTTCTTGGCGAATTCTTCAAGATAGACGGCAGTAGCGACACCAATGATAACTGTAATTGGTATAACTACAGTCATAAGCAGAAGAGAACCGATAATTGGGCCCCTTATTCCAGCTTTTTCCGGGAAAATTGATAGGTTTTTCTTTATGAAATCAAGATTCAGCCAGCCTATACTATCCTTCGCGATTCTGTAGATCAGTAATGCTAAAACCAGAAGAGCGAACAGCGTAGAAAGCAAAAACAGGACTTTGGCTGCATGATTTAAAAATATTCTGCGGTTCAGTCTCTTTTCATTAAATTGCATATCAGTATTCCTCTTTGAACCTTTTTGAAATTTTCTGTGCGGCGACATTCAGAAGCAGAGTAAAAGCAAATAGTATCAGTCCCACCGCGTAGAGACTGTAATATCCTACTGTTCCGCTGCCAGCATCACCGCTGGTAAACTCAACTATATAACCTGTCATGGTCTGCATCGACTGTGTTATATCAAAGGTGAAGTTCTTAGAGCTGCCGCTGGCTATTGCAACGATCATTGTTTCACCAACAGCTCTTGATACCCCTAGCACCAGAGAAGCTATGATACCTGATAGCGCCGCTGGGAAAACAACATTGAGTGTTGTCTCAAGTCTGGTAGAACCAAGTGCCAGAGCCCCTTCTCGCAGCGCGTCAGGAACTGAGCTCATCGCATCCTCAGATAGTGATGTAACCATTGGAATGATCATGATCCCCATGACTATTCCCGGGCTTAGAGCGTTTTTCGCCCCAAGTGAAGGTATAAGCTTAGTCAATATGGGTGTCACAAAGGAATAGGCAAAAAACCCGTATACAATTGTAGGTATACCGGCCAGAACCTCAATAACAGGCTTAAGCAGCTTTCTGGTTCTATCAGAAGCAAATTCGCTTAAGTACATAGCCGCCATTAATCCTGTTGGTGCCGCAACCATCATGGCTATAGCTGAAGTAATAAGCGTACCATTTATAAGTGGAAGGAAGCCAAAGGCCGGACTTGCACGTAGCGGCGCGAGCTCCGTGCTGAGTATCTCCTTCAATGACACTTGTCGGAAAAATTGAAAAGCGTCACCTGCCAGAGTCAGTACGATTCCAACAGTAGTAATGATTGAGACAGAGGCTGCCAGCAAAAACATGTATGGGATATACTTCTCATAGCTCTTGCAGCTGAGTCCACTTTTCGTAAGCTTACTGTTAAATGGCAGTGCCCATACAGGCTTGTTGATTTTTTTCATCTATAAGCATCTCCTCGCATACATAGGCAAAATGAGAGATATTCTTCTCTCATCCTGCCTTCTTGTATTGCCTGTCATTTCAGTCGCAGATCTGAAATCTGCTCTGGGTCGACCAGCCTCTGACAGAGTTCACGTACTCAGCCGATTTTCTCCAGCTCTGCCAGGTATGCTGCATATTGATCTGCCGGTAATGGCGCGAAACCATTTTCTCCTGCCAGCTCAGCGGCACCATGTTCAACTACATATTTCGCGAAATCAAGAACCTGAGCCTTCTCTTTTGCATATTTCAGATTTACATATGTGAATACTGGTCTGGTGAAGCCTGCATAGGGCAGATCCTCGCCGATTGTCTCAAGAGTTGGCTCTACAGGGCCACTGCCGAAATCGACTTTTACCGCTGTAAGCTTGTCTGTGTTTGAAACATAGTAGCCGAATCCGAAGAACGCGATCGCGTTTTTGTCGTTTGCGACCAGGTCAACCAATGTTGAGTACTCCTGCTGCAAATTTACTGTTTTGACCATATCCTGTTCATCAAGAATCTTCTCATAGAAGAATTCATAGGTACCATGGTTTTCGTTAGGGCCATAGAAGGCAATCTCCTCCGCCGGCCATTCAGAACGAATATCAGACCATTTAACCTTATCCTCAGCGTTATAGCTGCCAGAGAGATACATTTTAACAACTTCGTCCTGAGTCATTTCAGTTGCCCAGTCATTATCCTTGTTGATAACCATGGTCAGGCCATCGAGAGCAAGCTTTATTTCCAAAACATCCTCACCCATTTTCAGGCCATTTTCCTCGAGCTGAGCGATTTCCTCATCCTTTATGGCTCTTGAAGCATCCGAAAAATCCGTCTCACCCGGAATAAATTTCTTGAAACCGGCACTTGAGCCTGCACGTCCAACCTGAACGCTTACATTCGGCTGTACCTCGGTCATGTACTTCTCAGCGATATGAGCCATCAAAGGATATACAGTACCTGAGCCATCAACTATTACAGCACCCTCAAGCTCAGCAGCAACAGCTTCTGTTTCATTCTCTGTTGACTGATCAGCAGACTTGGTTGTCGTTGTGCCTGCGGCACTTGTTGCGTCGGTTGCGGCTTCGCCTCCACAGGCGGCAGCTGTAACAAGAATGCCAGCAGCCATAATAATCGCGATAAATTTTTTAATCATTTATTTCTCCTCCTGAGTATTTCTTATCTCTTTTGTCTACATCTGCATTTTATCTGAATGCTTCGGAGGATGTGTTATTCGCAAATCAAACCTGTGTAAAAAGCATGTTATGTCCACTTGCCATTTAGATTGTTAAACACGAAATCAATTGTTATTATATAAAAATGGGAAAAAATACTTTGGGAAAAGCCGGCAT
>CAZSLR010000013.1:0-21236 GCA_964607635.1 uncultured Oscillospiraceae bacterium | reverse complement strand
CCAACGACACTTCGGGTATGAACCGAATGCTCTGGCCAACTGAGCTACGCCGCCATGTGAGGTGCTGCACCACATGCTCCTGAGGTGCTTAATGAGTTTATCAAGAGACCTCGATTTTGTCAACAGTATTTTTGCTGTTTTTTCAATTGAATTTAGCTGCTTTTTCTTACTTACTCAGTCATAAAATCAATTAAAGCACAAACGCTGAAAGCTCGACCAAACGCACTGTTTCAGGATCAAAGGATCAGCAGAAACAGGCATCAGATCGAGCGTTCGAAGCGATATTGACTGTAAGATCGAACTCTTACTTGAGTTCTACTTCAGCTCCGGCTTCCTTCAGCTTAGCAGCAGCGGCTTCGGCGTCTTCCTTGCCGATACCTTCTTTGATGGTTGAAGGAGCGTTGTCTACCATTTCCTTAGCTTCCTTCAGACCAAGACCTGTCAGCTCACGGACAGCCTTGATAACATTGATCTTAGAAGCACCAGCGGCCTTCAGAACAACGTCAAACTCTGACTTCTCTTCTACTGCAGGACCTTCAGCACCACCAGCAGCAGGAGCAGCAACTGCCATAGCAGCAGCTGATACGCCGAATTCTTCCTCAAGAGCCTTAACCAGCTCAGCCAGTTCTATAACTGTAAGAGCTTTTACTTCTTCAATAAACTTTGTTACTTTCTCACTAGCCATTTTAAATTTCCTCCTTATTGGTTTTCTTAATTATTCTTCTGTTTTGACAACGGCAACTGCTGCAGCTGTCTCTGCACCTGCATTCTCAGCTTTCTCCTTAACAGCGTTAAGCAGCATAGCCAGACCTGCGATTGGAGAAATCAGTCCACAGACAATCTGTCCATGCAGAACTTCAACAGGCGGGATCGAAGCCAGACGCTCGATATCGGAAATCTCGATCTTAGTACCTTCCATAGTACCGCCCTTGATCTCCAGTTTGTCGAATTTCTTGGCATACTCTTTGATAACCTTGGCAGGAGAAATAAAATCATCCTTGCTGTAGGCTATGGCTGTAGGACCTTTTACAACATCCTCAAGACCTTCATAACCTGCGTCTGTAAGAGCACGGCTTGAAAGTGAATTCTTGATGACCTTGTAGGTAACACCTGCTTTGCGCAAAGCAGCACGAAGCTGTGTGTCCTGTTCAACAGTCAGACCACGGTAATCGGCGAAAACCATTGCCTGTGCTTCCTTGAACTCGCTCACCAGTTCAGCAACTATCTGCTTCTTAGATTCCAGTACTTTTTTGCTGGGCATTGTCAGCACCTCCTTGTTCAGTATTAAAATACCCCTCTCGCCAGAGGCGGAGGGGCATGTAAATGCTAATACAAGCAAAAACCGCAACCTCGGCAGGAATTATGACTACGAGTAGTCACCTGCTGTCTCTGGCATACAGGAACTATTTTCAGTTTTAAGCAGTCAACTCAACAAAAATCAGATAAGCTTGGTTGTGTTGATCTTGATGCCTGGACCCATCGTTGACGTGATGGTAACGCTCTTAAGATACTGACCCTTAGCAGCTGAAGGTTTAGCCTTGATAACAGCGCTAATCAGTGTCTTAAAATTGTCCTGGAGCTTTTCACTTCCAAAAGAAGCCTTGCCGATAGGACAGTGAATTATATTGGTTTTGTCGAGACGATACTCGATCTTACCAGCCTTGATTTCTTCGATAGCCTTAGCAAGATCCATAGTAACAGTTCCTGACTTAGGATTAGGCATAAGTCCCTTAGGACCAAGAACCTTACCCAGACGTCCAACAACGCCCATCATGTCAGGAGTTGCGACTACTACGTCGAAATCAAACCAATTTTCTTTTGTGATCTTCTCGATCATGTCCTCAGCGCCAACAAAATCAGCGCCGGCAGCCTGAGCTTCATCAGCCTTGGGTCCCTTAGCGAAAACCAAAACCTTTTTGCTCTTGCCTGTTCCATGAGGAAGCACTACTGCACCACGAACCTGCTGGTCTGCGTGACGTGAGTCAACACCAAGACGGATATGCAGTTCGACGGATTCATCAAACTTTGCGGTTGCTGTCTTCTGAACGAGCTCGATAGCTTCTGCGGGCTCATAGGCCGCGGAACGATCGATCAGTTTGGCAGCTTCCTGATATTTCTTGCCTCTTTTCATCTCAATTCACTCCTTCGCCTTAGTCGTCTATTACGACTATACCCATGCTGCGGGCTGTACCTGCAACCATTCTGGCACAGGCTTCAAGATCAGATGCATTGGTGTCGACGATCTTGATCTGAGCTATTTTCATAACCTCAGACTTAGTGATCTTCGCGACCTTGTCTCTGTTTGGCTTGCCTGAGCCACTCTCAACATTGCAGGCTTTTTTCAGCAGTACCGGTACCGGCGGAGTCTTAGTAATGAAAGAATATGAACGATCAGCAAAAACTGTGATGATGACCGGAATAATCAGTCCGACATCCTTCGATGTTCTCTCATTAAACTCTTTTACGAACATGGCGATATTGATACCATGCTGACCAAGAGCTGGTCCTACCGGCGGCGCTGGCGTAGCTTTACCTGCGGGAATCTGCAATTTTACATACCCGGTAATTTTCTTTGCCATGATGGCCACCTCCCAAATTTCTTTATATTTGAACATCTTTATTACAAGATGAGCAAATCTGTGTTGCTTGCAGCTTAGATTCTTAGAATCTGAGTCAACTCCAGTTCAACTGGTGTTTCACGACCGAACATGGAAACAAGAACTCTTACCTTCTTCTTCTCCAGGTTGATCTCTTCCACAGTTCCAATGAAGCTCTCAAGGGGTCCGTTGATAACCTTAACTGAATCGCCGATGCCATAATCGACAACAGGCTCCCAGTTGGATTCAAGTCCCATGATCATGAGTTCTTCTTCTGTAAGCGGTGTCGGCTTGGAACTGGTTGGACCGACAAACCCTGTTACTCCGCGGGTATTGCGGACAATGTACCAGATCTCGTCTGTCAGAATCATTTTCACAAGCACATATCCGGGATAGATCTTACGCTGAATGGTCTTCTTCTTACCATCCTTGATCTCAATCTGCTCCTCAACAGGCACAGACACATCCTGAATATAGTCCTGTATTCCACGATTCTCGACAAGGCGCTCCAATGTAGCCTTCACCTTGTTCTCATAGCCAGAATAGGTGTGTACTACATACCACTTGGCTTCTTCCAGGTTATGGTCTACCATTGATCAGGCTCCTTCACTTGTTTCAACTGTCTCTGTTACAGCTGGCCTGTCTGCCTGAGGTGAATAGAAACCAACACCATTCAGGACGGCGCTGAGGACAGAATCCACAACGAACAGAATGATAGCCGCAGCCAGGCAGATGAATAAAACTGTAGCCGTGCTCTGGATAAGACGTTTCTTGTCAGGCCAGATTACGCGCTTCAGCTCGGCTCTAAGATTGCTGAAGAACTTCTTCAGCCCTTTGCCCATACGGACAAAAAAGGCAGCGATCTTCTGGAAAGCGTTCATCTTAGGTTTATTCTTCCTGTTGTCTCTCTTCTCGCTGATCTGTTTCTCTGCCATGTTCAAACCTTCCTTAACGATACTCGAACTGCCTTACTTCGTCTCTCTATGATCGGTATGTTTACGGCAGAATCTGCAGTACTTCTTCATTTCCAGACGATCAGGATCGTTCTTCTTGTTCTTCATAGTGTTGTAATTACGCTGCTTGCAGACTGTGCAGGCAAGAGTAATCTTATCACGGGCTCCTGGTTTTGCCATTTGTATCACTCCTCCATAATAACTTTTAACGGACCGAATTCCACAAATTGGTCACAAAAAAAAAGACCCTGATGTGGACAAGCAAACGAATGATACCACAGGCCAGGATCTTTGTCAAACCTTATCTTCTCTTCTTGAGCTCCTCATAGATATCGTCCAGAGTGACTCCCTGCTCAACCAGCAGTACGTTTAAATGATAGAGCAGATCGGAGGCTTCATATATGACCTCTTCCTTCGATTTGTTCTTAGCAGCGATGATAACCTCTGCGGATTCCTCACCGACCTTTTTACAGATTTTGTCGATTCCCTTATTCAAAAGATAGTTCGTATACGAGCCTTCCTTGGGATTAGCCTGCCTATCCAGCACTACATCATAAAGCTCATCAAGTATTTTTCCTATATTGCTCATAAATATCTCCCTCTATGTTGTTTGTCGGTCATATTCCGCATTGGGGAACCATTTGTCGATTAACGACTTGTATATATTACCAGAAAAAACACACTGGCAAAAGCCTGGCGCTCCAGTAAATTATTTCTTGTCTAAATCAGCCAGCTGTCGGAAGAAGCAGGATCTGCTGCCTGTATGGCAGGCCGGACCAATCTGGAAAACATCAAACAGGAGAGTATCTGCGTCACAATCGACCGCGACCGATCTTACCTGCTGAAAATGTCCTGATGTCTCTCCCTTGAGCCATTGACTGCGCCGGCTGCGGCTGTAATAGTGCATCAGGCCTGTCTTCAGTGTCTGCTGCCAGGCCAGCTCATTCAGCCAGGCCATCATTAAAACATCACCTGTTTTATGATCTCTGATAATGGCTGGTATCAACCCGTTGGTATCAGTCTTAAGCTCAGACCATGAAACCTGTGGAAGAATTACTGGCTCTGGAAGCTGATCCTCACGATCAGATGGCTGTCTGATAGCAAGTCCGCGTAGTGTGAGATAATCCTTAAGCTGATCAATTTTTATTTCACCGAAATGAAATAGGCTGGCGGCCAGCGCTGCGTCGGCACCGCCAGCGCTCAAACCCTCGTAAAAATCATCCAGGCTGCCGGCGCCGCCGGAGGCTATAACAGGTATATTGACCGCATCAGCGACCATTCTGGTTATTTCCAGATCATAGCCTGATTTGGTTCCGTCCTTATCCATACTTGTAAGCAGTATCTCTCCCGCACCGAGCTCAGCTGCTTTTTTTGCCCAGGCTACAGCCTCGAGCCCAGTTGTTTTTGTGCCGCCTGCAACCAGAACTTCGTAATGGCCATCACTCTCTTTACGCACATCGATCGCTACTACTATGCACTGACTGCCGAAACGTTCAGAGGCTTCCTGTACCAGTTCTGGTCTGGCGACAGCAGACGAATTCAAAGAGACCTTATCAGCCCCAGCCTGCAGAATTACTCTTATATCCTCAAGAGTTCTTATGCCGCCTCCAACTGTAAATGGAATGAAAACCTGTTCTGCAACCTGCCGGACGACATCGATCATTGTCCCGCGTTCTTCCAGAGTAGCTGAGATATCAAGAAACACAAGCTCATCCGCTCCTGAGGCGTTATAGGCTCTGGCAATCTCAACTGGATCACCTGCATCGATGATGTTTACAAAATTGATTCCTTTGACAACGCGTCCGCCGCGCACATCAAGACAGGGTATTATTCTCTTCGCCAGCATTGCTCAAGCTTCACCTTTCCTTCATATATCGCCTTACCGACGATCACACCGGCAGCACCGGTGCCTTCTACTGCTTGTATGTCCTCAAAGCTGCCAATACCGCCGCTGGCAATAATATCTATGCCAGTCAGCTGAACCAGCTCCTGCGTTTTCTCAAGAGCCGGGCCTGTGAGCATGCCATCTCGGGCTATATCTGTATAAATTATCGTTCCAGCGCCAGCCTCAGCCATAATACAAGCTAGCTCAGATGCCTTGATACCACTTCCCTCTGTCCAGCCGGAAACGCTGACCTCGCCATTTCGTGCATCAATGCCAATTGCTGTATTTTGACCAAAAAGCTTAAGTGCTTGTTCAGTAAAAGCACGATCGCGTACCGCGGCGGTTCCAAGAACAGCTCTATCTATATCATATTTTTCCAGGAGCAGCGTCAAATGCTGCAGATTTCGAATGCCTCCTCCGGTCTGAACCTTGACACCGGTCTGGCGTTTGATGCTTCTTATCAGCTCTGCATGAACAGGAGCACCGGTTCTGGCAGCATCCAAGTCAACAATATGGATCCAGCTTGCTCCCGCTTGCGCAAACTGCGAAGCCATATCAAGCGGATCATCGTTATAAACAGTAACCTGATTGTAGTCTCCCTGCCGCAATCGTACACAGCGGCCGCCCAGAAGATCAATAGCAGGATAGATAATCATAGGTTTACCTCCTTGCTCAGCCAGGAGCTCAGTAGTCTTAAGCCGGAATCGCCGCTCTTTTCAGGATGAAACTGAGTCAATAGAACATTGTTTTGTCTAACTGCGGCAGTAAACTGACAGCCGTGTCTGCTCACAGCGGCGGTAATATCTGCCTGCTCCGGCTCACAAAAAAATGAATGCACAAAATAGTAATACTCTCCCGTTTCCAGATGAACATCATTTGCTTCATCGAGGCGATTCCAGCCCATATGAGGAATCTTCAACCCAGGAAGCTGCTCAAACCTTCTGACACGACCAGGCAATATGCCTAAACCGCGCGCGTTACCTTCTTCACTTGTCTGAAACATCAGCTGCATGCCAAGACAAATACCGAGAAAAGGCCTGCCGGAAGAAACCGCACGCTTAATCGCCAGATCAAGCTTCAAGGACTCCAATCTCTCAATCGCATACTCCATAGCTCCGACACCTGGTAGAATAACCGCAGAAGCTTGATCTATAATGGCCGGATCTGAGCTGATGACAGCATCCGCGCCCAGCCACTTGAGAGCCTTGGCAACACTGCCAAGATTGCCCATTTCATAATCAACTATTGCGATCATTTAAGTACCTTGCCTGTGAGACGCTCATAGGCCTCTCTGTACTTAGCGGCAGTCTTCTCAATGATCTCATCAGGCAGTGCTGGTGCCGGTGGGTTTTTATCCCAATCAAGTGTTTCCAGCCACTCGCGCAGATACTGTTTGTCGAAGCTCTTCTGTGCACGTCCAGGCTGCCATTCGGATTTTTCCCAGAAACGTGATGAATCAGGAGTGAATATCTCATCGGCAACGATCAATTTACCCTCACTGATACCGAACTCAAATTTTGTATCGGCAAGAATGATTCCTACACTCTCAGCATAATCGGCAGCGAAACGATAAAGCTCCAGACTCTTATCTCTAAGCTGAGAGGCAATATCCTCACCAACGATATCGACAAGCTCATCATAAGTAATATTGATATCATGCCCGCTCTCGGCTTTTGTCGATGGAGTGAACATAGGCTCCGGCAAACGGTCTCCCTGCTGCAAGCCTGCAGGCAGCTGTACTCCGCTGACAGTGCCGTCCTTTTTATATTCCTTAAGAGCTGATCCCTCCAAGTAGCCACGCACTATACACTCAGCAGGCAGCATATCTATTTTCTTAACCAGCATGGACCTGCCGGCAAGCTCTTGCGTATAAGCTGACAGTCCTTGAGGATATTCAGAAGGATCGGTTGAAATTACATGATTATCGATAACTGATCTTGTGTGGTCAAACCAGAACGCTGCAATACTGTTCAGTACAATACCTTTGTCTGGTATCAGTTCATCAAACACCACATCGAAGGCCGAAATTCTGTCAGTTACTACGATCAATAGTGAGTCCCCAAGATCATAGACATCTCTGACTTTCCCCTTGATAAAAACCGGCAAATTTATAAAAGACGTATCCTTCAGCAGCATGTGTTTTTCCTCCTCTTAAGCCCCTTGATTAAGTATCTCAAAATAATCACTGTTACAGTACACCCTTGGTGCTTGGTATTTTGTCTGCATTTGTCTGGTCAATTCGTATTGCCTGGCGCAGAGCTCTGGCAAAAGCCTTGAACATGCCTTCTATTATGTGATGATCATTTCTGCCATAGCGGCAGCTGATGTGCAAGGTAATACCCGCGTTGAAGGCTAGAGCTCTGAAAAACTCCTCGGCTAATTGTGTATCGAAATCACCTACCGAAGGCGCATTGAAATCAGCATTAAAAACAATATAAGGTCGTCCTGAAAGGTCGATAACAGCCTCCAGAAGCGCTTCGTCCATTGGAATAACCGCATGACCGTATCTCTCGATTCCTTTCTTGTCACCTAGAGCACGTGCAATTACTTGTCCTAGAACTATTCCTGTATCCTCGGCAGTATGATGTCCATCGACAACCAGATCGCCCTCCGACTGAATTTTAAGGTCAACTCCAGAATGTCTGGCAAAAAGCGTCAGCATATGATCAAGAAATCCTATGCCGGTAGACACCTCAGATTCGCCTTTGCCATCAAGCTTAATAGAAACATCTATCTGCGTTTCCTGTGTTTTACGGCTTAGTTTTGACTGTCTCATCTTTACCTCCATAGCAGTATTTGTTTATCTGCATTATGCTGAAGCATAATGTCGACTCATAGTCGGCTGATCTGCTTATTCATCGACTTAATTATAATCAAGGATTTCCGCAAGCCTGTCAATTAGTATATCCATCTCATCATCCGTTCCGATACTTATACGCAGGAACTGATCGATCCGATCTATTTTGAAATGTCTGACCAAAACTCCGGCATTGCGTAAGGATGCGGCCAGCCAAGCACCCTCATGTCTTGGATGGGAAGCAAAAACAAAATTAGCTGAGGATGGAAGAACAACAAAACCCATCGCGCTCAGCTCGATCTCAATCCGATCGCGAGTGGAGATTATTTTCTGCCTGGTCTTCTCAAACCATTCACCTGAACGGAAGGAAGCTGCTGCTGCTGCCTGTGCCAAGCAGTCCAGTGTATAGGAATTTATGCTGTCACGCGTGCGCTCAAGCCCTTCGATCAAGACAGGGTTTCCAAGCGCGAAGCCTACACGCAGTCCAGCCAATGATCTGGATTTTGAAACTGTTTGAACCACCAGCAGATTATCGTATTTATCAATTAGGGCAACAGCTGACTCAGCTCCAAAATCAACATATGCTTCATCAATGATGACCAGTCTTTGCAGGTCGGCTGATATTATCCGTTCAAGCTCATCCAGTGACAAAGCTGTCCCTGTAGGAGCATTTGGATTAGCCAGAACTACATCACTTCCCACCTGACAATAGTCGTCAACATTGATCTTGTAATTCTCATCCAGAGGAATCATCCGGTAGTTCAGATCATACATTCTGGCATACACCGGGTAGAAGCTGTAGCTTATATCCGGCGAAATAACCTCCCTGTCATTGCCATCAAAAAAAGTCTGAAAAGCGAAGGCCAGTACTTCATCAGAACCATTGCCGGCAAATATCTGCTCCTTCTGGATACCATAATATGCTGCGATTTCAGAACGAAGATCAAGTGTCGAAGGATCGGGGTAGAGCCGCAGCCTATCGTAATCAAAGCTGTTCAGCGTCTTAATGACCTCTGGCGCAGGCGGGTAAGGATTCTCATTAGTATTTAGCTTGATCAGCTTAATGCCTCTGGGCTGCTCACCTGGTACATAAGGTATCAGAGAAGCCGTCTTGCGATTCCAGAAACGTGCGGCCGAGGAAACGCTCCGGCCTGGATCCAGTTTATCTGATAAGTCTGATGCAATATTTGTCATCTGGATCATCCTCCGAACTTGTTCTTGCCGAATCTTACTCTTATAGCATCAGCATGTGCTGGTAATTGCTCCGCATCGGCAAAAGCCGCCACATCCTGCCAGCAGGCTGCCAGGTCTTCACGCGTATAGTTAATAACGCTGGTCTTCTTGATGAAGTCATTTGTGTTAAGAGGCGAGAAAAATCTTGCTGTTCCACTTGTCGGCAAAACATGATTCGGTCCTGCATAGTAGTCTCCAAGAGGCTCAGGACTATAGTTGCCCAAGAAAATGGCGCCTGCGTTTTTGATTTTCTCAAGCCAGAGCTCAGGCGTCTCAAGACAAAGCTCAAGGTGCTCGGGCGCTAGTTCATTGACAAATTCAACCGCGGTATCCAGATCAGGCACGATCAAAGCAGCACCGTAGTTTCTTAATGATTTTTCGAGTATCTCTTTTCTTGGCATGCTGCTCACGCTGATATCAATTATATCGGCAACTCCCTCCGCTAGCTCTGAGCTTGTCGTCAGCAGAAGACTCGAAGAAAGAGGATCATGCTCAGCCTGAGACAGGAGATCGGCCGCGACAAATGCAGGATCAGCGCTCCCGTCAGCAATTACCAGTATTTCGCTAGGTCCGGCAAACATATCTATATCACATTGGCCATATACCAGACGCTTAGCGGTATTAACGTAAATATTTCCCGGGCCGCAAATTTTATCAACAGCCGGAATAGTCTGAGTTCCATAAGCCATTGCCGCTATGGCCTGTGCACCGCCGACCCGATAGACCTCATCAACGCCGGCGATCGCAGCTGCCGCAAGGATTACAGGTTCAACACTGCCATCTGCTTTCGGCGGCGTACACATGATCAAACGATTCACGCCGGCGGCTTTTGCCGGGATGGCATTCATCAGCACCGATGACGGCAGAGGCGCACTGCCTCCGGGAACGTACAAGCCTGCCATATCAAGAGGTCTGTGACGAAGTGCAGTATAACCGCCATGACTGGTCGCAAGACTGATATCTTCGGGCAATTGAGCCTCATGAAAGGCCCTGATATTGTCAGCTGCTTTTCGCATAACGGTAAGGAGCTCAATATCCAGACCGTCCAGTGCCATACCAATCTCATGCTCACTGACTCGCAGCTGAGGCGCTGTCAGCCGCACTCTATCAAATTTTTCAGTGAATTCGATTACAGCCTGATCGCCTTCTGATCTGACGGCAGCAAGGATGTCCTCAACAGAGGTTATAACAGGCTTAAGATCCATTTTACCGCGCAGGCCAAGCTTGCGAACCATATCCTGAAGCTCATTTCTGTCAGTACGAATAATTCTCAACAACTTACTCATATAGCTTAGTCTCCCTGCAGCTGGCGTTTAACCGCCTGAATTAAAGGATTGATACTGTCAGCCTTCATTTTCATGCTGACGCGGTTGACAACCATGCGGGCACTGATCGGGGCTATGGTCTCAAGTACTGTCAGACCATTCTCCTCCAGAGTCCTGCCACTCTCGACAATATCTACAATTATATCAGCCAACCCAATCAGCGGCGCCAGCTCAACGGAGCCATTAAGCTTGATAATTTCAACACTCTCTCGTTTCTTGATCTCGAAATACTCTCTGGCAATTTTGGGATACTTAGTTCCAATGCGTTTATTAGCGATTGAATCAAGTCGTCCCTCCAGCTCATTCGGTCCGCAAACACACATACGGCAGGCTCCGAAGCCCAGATCAATTACCTCGTAGAGCTGTCTGCCCTCCTCGAGCAGTGTATCCTTGCCAACAACTCCAATATCTGCCGCACCATATTCAACATAAGTCGGTACATCCGCAGGCTTGGCCATGATGAAACGCATGCCTGTTTGTTGGTCCTCAAGAATAAGCTTGCGAGTCTTCTCCTTGGCGGCTTCACAATTGTAGCCGGCCTTCTCAAGCAGTTCTATGGCCTGTTCAGCCAAACGGCCCTTGGACAGAGCAATTGTAAGTGTTTTATTCATCGTTGCTTCCCCCCATAGTAAAGAGCCTGATCTCCTCATCCTCACTCATGTGAGCTATCAGTCTAAGCCCAGAGTCAACAGCCTGAGCTGCCTCATCTATAACACCGGCAAAAGGCACCAACTCCGTCATATCCAGGTTACTATCCTGTGCGCTTTGACAAATTACTCTTAATCCGTTCTGCCGCCATTTCGCGCAAACAGCCAGTGCTTTTTTTCTGACTTTTTCTGTATAAATAAGCTTAATCGCCGGATTCAGACGAGTCTCGATCAGGCCTTGTCTGCGCAGCGCTGACATCGCGAAATTTATACCGATAGAGAAGCCAGTAGCAGCCATATCGCGTCCGAAGGCAGCAATAGCGCCATTGTAGCGTCCACCGCTGAACAAAGGGAACCCAAGGCCATAGGTGAAGCCTTTGAAAATAATACCTGTGTAGTAATTGATGCTCTGCAGCATACCAAGATCGAGCGATATATATGGCATTAGCTCATAGTCGTCAAGCACCGCCAGAACAGCACGCAAATTATTAAGAGCCTCAACACAGTCCGGATAATCAACCAGCTCCATCAGCTTGTCGATCACATTAGTGCTGCCATCATGTGAGGTCATAAGCTCCAGAACAGCCCGATCCTCCTCACTAAGACCAAGTCTGCTGATAAGCTCCTCCAGCGCGACAGTCTGTCTAGTATCGATCATGTTCTGAAGATGTTCTGCATCATCATTGTTAAGCTGCCATTTCTCTACCAGTCCCTTGAAAAAACCGACCTGACCGATCGATACCTGGATATCGCGAATACCTAGTGCTTGAGCTGAGCCTATAGCAGCGGCGATGATTTCGCCATCTGCGTCAGCACTATCAATGCCAAGCAGCTCCAATCCACCCTGAGTAAACTCACGTTGTTTACCGCCTCCGGCTTCGTTGAACCGGTACATGTTCCCAAGGTATGAAAATCGTAATGGAGGTGCGGCATCACGGCAGACGGTCGCGGCCAGTCTTGCCGCAGGTACAGTACCATCATAACGCAAGCAAAGAATTCTGCCCTTGTGATCGCAAAACTTAAATAGAGTCTCCTGTGGAGTGAAAACCTTGGAACCAGCATAGACATCATAAAACTCGATACCAGGTGTTTCTATCTCATCATAGCCTCTTGCCGAAAAAAATGCTCTCAGTTTGTTCTCAAGCCCTCTCTTGACGGCACATTCCTCTGGTAAATAATCAATCACGCCTTCTGGTGTGTGAAACTGCCATTGTCCCATATAGTCCTCCGCTCTGTCTTATTGCTTCATCATGCTAAAGCGATAAAGCAATAAAGTGCTGGGCATATTATATACAGCCTCGCAAAAACTGTCAAGCTAACGCCTTAATAGAAAAAAGCACTGCCTGCAGCTTAATTTCTACAGACAGTACCATTTTGTTAATCCCGCAAGGTCTATTCAGGCACAGCGGCCGCGGCATCTCTGGCCCTGGCCTTCTCGATCGCCTGATTGACGATCATGTCTTTTACCTTCATCAACCGCGTCAGATTGCCACGTTCGTTTTCATCCATTTTCATTGTGATGGAACGAATGGCGGTTTGAAGCTCAGGTATCAAGATATACTCAAGCGAATTAACGCGTCGTCTTGTTTTTTCGATCTCATCAGCAAGCAGCTGAGCCGTTTTCTCAGATTCAGCCAGCTCGATCATGATCGGCAGAGCCTGTTTGAGTGCTATAACGGCCTGATCCAGCTCGCCTCCGGTTGAGGCCATGCCGTAAGGCAGTGTTTCTCTCAGTCCACTCATCTCGAATTCGGCCGAAAATACCGGCACCTTAACACTCATGATATTCATGGTATCAATATCCAGCGATAAGCTCTCCCGGCCGGACATCAAAGCTGATTCAAGAACTGGCGGATCGATTACCGCTCTGGCCATAACCATATCCCGATTGGCAGAAGCCAGCAATTTCTCCATTCGCGCACGTAATGCCTGATTCGCTTTGACGATCTCAAGAAACTGACGCATCAGTTCATCGCGCTTATCCTTGAGCATTTTATGACCGCGTCTGGCTGTGACCAGCTGTTTCTTCAGCCTCATCAGCTCCATGCGGTTTGGATTGACTTGACGGTTAGCCATCTTGTTCAGTCCTTCCCATAATACTGATCTATAAATACATCCTTAACACGCTTTAGCTCTGTACGCGGCAGCATCGACAGCAGTCGCCAGCCTGTGGACAGAGTCTCCACGATAGTTCTGTCGGTCTCGAAGCCCTGCGATATGTACTCTTTTTCAAAAGCATCAGCGAAGGCCGCATAAATTCTATCCACCTCGGACAAAGCATCCTCGCCCAAAATGACCTGCAGCTCTTTTGCGTCCTTACCTCTTGAATAGGCAGCAAACAGCTGATTCATTGTATTGGCATGGTCGGCTCTGGTCTTGCCCTCACCGATACCTTTATCCTTCAGACGTGACAATGACGGCATAACATCAATTGGTGGTCTGATACCTTTTCTATAGAGCTCACGTGAAAGAACTATCTGACCCTCAGTGATATAGCCGGTAAGGTCAGGGATTGGATGTGTTTTGTCGTCATCAGGCATCGTTAAGATCGGCACAAGTGTAATTGATCCATCTCTGCCTTCCTGGCGGCCGGCTCTCTCATACATAGTAGCAAGGTCAGTATAGAGATAGCCAGGATAGCCACGGCGTCCCGGAACCTCTTTTCTGGCAGCTGAGACTTCACGAAGCGCTTCCGCGTAATATGTAATATCTGTCATGATGACCAGAACATGCATATCAAGCTCAAAAGCCAGATATTCAGCTGCAGTCAGAGCCATGCGAGGTGTAGATATACGCTCGATTGCCGGGTCATTTGCCAGATTCATGAACATAACTGTACGATCAATGGCACCCGTACGACGGAAATCACTGACGAAGTAGTCAGCTTCCTCGAAGGTGATGCCCATCGCGGCAAATACAACCGCGAATTTACCCGATCCGTCACGAACCTTAGCTTGTCTGGCGATCTGTGCCGCCAGCTGCGCATGCGGCAGACCTGAACCTGTAAATATCGGCAGCTTCTGTCCCCTAACCAAGGTATTCAGACCATCGATCGCTGATACACCGGTTTGAATGAACTCATTCGGATAATCACGGGCCGCAGGATTCATTGGCTGACCATTGATATCCAATAGTCTGGTCGGGATGATCTCCGGACCTCCATCGATCGGATGCCCCATTCCGTCGAAAACACGACCGAGAATATCAGGCGATACAGCAAGCTCCAGGCCCTTTCCCAGGAAACGAACCTTACTCTTCTCAACATTGATACCCAGCGAGCTCTCGAACAATTGAACCAAAGCGTCAGTGCCATTGACCTCAAGAACCTTGCAGCGTCTGATCTCACCATTTGGCAGCTCGATCTCACCCAGCTCATCATATTTAACGTCACTGACCTGCTGAACAAGCATCAGCGGACCTGCGACTTCTTCTATTGTACGATATTCCTTAGCCATTACTTACACCCCCTGAGGCATGACTGCATTTATCTGATCAACCAGATCTCTGCTGATCTGCTCAAACTTGGCCTCTACCTGATCCTCCGGCAGGAACTTCAATCTGCTGATCTCATAGCGAGCCGGTATCTTGGTCAGCTCATTATAGGAGGCATTGTTTTCAAGTGCCGCTGAGCCCTCGTAGTAGAATTTTAAAATAATCGAGAGCATTCTGTACTGTTTATTAAGAGAACAGTAGGTATCTACATCATCAAATGAGTCCTGCTGCAGGAAATCCTCGCGCAGTGAGCGTGCGGCTTCCAGCTTAAGTCTATCTGGGAATGAGAGCGCGTCCTGTCCAACAAGTCTGACTATTTCCTCAAGCTCAGCCTCATCTTGAAGCAGCTTGAGCGCATCGCCGCGCAGACGACTCCATTCCGGAGCGACATTTCTGTCCATCCACTGGCCGACCTTGTCAGCATATAGCGAATAGCTGTTCATCCAGTTGATAGCCGGGAAGTGACGCTTGTAAGCCAAAGAGGAGTCAAGACCCCAGAACACCTTAACAATACGTAGTGTAGACTGCGCGACAGGATCTGAGAGGTCGCCACCTGGCGGTGAAACAGCACCGATCGCAGTTAGAACACCTATGCGCTTGTCCTGACCATAGCAGCGGACACAGCCGGCTCTCTCATAGAAATTGGCAAGTCTCGAGCCCAGATAAGCCGGATAGCCCTCTTCACCTGGCATTTCCTCAAGACGGCCCGACATCTCTCTCAGAGCCTCGGCCCAACGTGATGTTGAATCAGCCATAATGGCAACTGAGTAACCCATATCGCGGAAATATTCAGCTATCGTGATTCCTGTATATATTGAGGCTTCACGAGCGGCAACAGGCATGTCAGAGGTATTGGCGATCAATATTGTTCGTTCCATCAACGATTTGCCGGACTTGGCATCAAGAAGCTCAGGGAACTCACGAAGAACGTCAGTCATTTCATTGCCGCGTTCGCCACAGCCGATATAAACAACTATATCAGCCGCTGACCACTTGGCCAGCTGATGCTGAACGACCGTCTTGCCACTGCCGAAGGGACCTGGAATAGTCGCGGTACCACCCATGACGACAGGGAACATTGTATCAATATTACGCTGACCAGTGAGCAGAGGCTCATCTGGAGCGAGCTTCTCAATATAGGGACGGCCTCTTCTGACCGGCCATTTCTGAAGCATATTGATCTCTCGCTCACTACCGTCCTCGCCCTTTACAACCGCGATCGTGTCGAGAATCGTATGCTCACCAGCTTCGATCCTGGTCAAACTACCCTTAACGCCATGCGGCACCATGATTTTATGCAGAACAAGCTCAGTCTCCTGAACCGTACCGATCACATCACCGGTTTCAACATAATCACCAGCTGATGCGACAGGCTGAAAATTCCAAAGCTTCTCTCGACTCAGCGACTCTACCGAAACACCTCTGGCGATATTATTTCCAGCAAGCTCTTTTATCCTCTCGAGCGGTCTCTGAATACCATCGAAAATCTGGCTCATCATGCCCGGAGCCAGTTCAACAGACAGAGGAGCGCCCTCTGACACAACTATTTCGCCTGGTCCGAGACCGGCTGTTTCTTCATATACCTGAATAGATGCCCGATCACCATGCATTTCGATGATCTCACCGATCAGCTTCTTATCCGAAACACGAACGACGTCAAACATTTCGGCATCACGCATACCCTCGGCGATTACGAGCGGGCCCGATACCTTAACGATTCTGCCCTCAATAGTGCTTTTCATGTTTTCACTCCTCAAACTGCTTCTGGTCTTTACGGCTGACCGCCGTACTTAGGCCAGTAATAATGAATATATTATCTATTTCTCATTAGGCTCGGCAAACAGATCCATACCAACGGCCTTGCGAACCGATTCTCTTACCTGTCTCATGCCCAATCCGGTACTGCCTGTAATTGAAGGAATCGGAATAACCGCAGGCAGCTTCTGGCTGCGAAGCTCACGTATCAGCTCCATATTTCCTTCAGCCATACTCTCTGTAATAAATACAACAGCAAAATTCTCACGAACCATCTGTCTGAGGTATTCACCGGCCTGGACAGCATCATTTGTATCATAGACTGACATGCCAATAGCACGAAATCCTATTATACTATCGCGGTCACCTATAACGCCGACTCTATACATTTATTGAAACCTCCTGTATTGTCCCTGCGGCACAAGCCTATATCGCCAGTCTGGCCAGATCTCTGGCCTGTGAAGGCGGAATACCGTTACGCAGGCAGGTTAACGCTATTCTGATATTTTTAATCTCCAGTTCTCTTCTTAAGAGATATGCTACTGGCACCTCTGGACCGCGCAGCACTTTTGATGCTGCCTTGAGCCAATCAGCAATAGTCTCATCGGCGATTCGATTATAAGCGGCCGCGGTTCCTGGAGCTCCATAATCCTGGAGTATCCTTGTCTGCTCGACACCGGCAAAAGACTTGCTCAATCCAAGCTGCTCAGCAACTGTCTGGATATTATCTGAATCGAGCTCATAAGCATCTCTCAGTACAGCAGCAGCATTTCCAGAAACAGGAGGCAAAGCCTTTGCCAAATACTCCTTACCCGTTCTCAACGCTCTGCAGCGCAGCAGTATTTCAAGACCTAACAACCGCTGTCTAAGGTTCATATACCCGGAGAAGAAGCTGTTGCCAAGCGAATCAGCGATGGCTGAGGCCCTCTCCCAGGCGGCCCTGTCGATAAGCATGTCAACGCTGCCTGTATCATATGTTTTAAGCCAGACTTCCGCCCCTTGGCCGGCAAGCAGAAAAAGCCAGTCCGGAATCAGTTCAGGTCTGCGGTCACGCACCGCACGGAAAAGTCTTGATGGCTCAACCAATGATGGAGTTCTCAGCAGATTTTCGAGACCATGCCATGTCAGGCTTGAGTCGGACTCGGGCAGCACTGCATCACCATCATTATCAGTTGATTTTTCAGTCCACCAGGCTGACAGATGTTTCAATACCACTTTAAGATTATGGCAGTCATTAAATAACATCAGTGCTTCTAAAAAGTCAGTATCGGGTATGATCTGCTGCATGATCTCGTAGGTCTCTGAATGTCTGGCTCTTAGCGCATCTTCAATATCACCGGCGGCATAGCCCTTATCTTGAATTACACGGGAAATATCCTCGGGCTGTCTGGCCTCGAAGATCCTGCTCATGTCAGACGAGGTCATAAGGCTGGCCTCGAGCGCACGAATGCGGCCTGTAGCATAGCCATAATTCTCCGGATCAACTGCTTTACTTTTGCCAGTATAGTCTAAACTCATAAACAGCCTTACTCCTTACCAGCGATGACGTTTTCAGGTAATGCTTCCGCCGCTGCTGCTGATAGCTGAGGTCTCTGATTGCGAACGATAAGGTCAAAAGTGAGATTATCCTCAATGCGATCCCTTCGAAGAATCAGACCACCTGAAAAGCTGCCCGGTTTATCCGCAAGTGAAAAATCACCCTTGAGCCTCTTGATCAGCTCGTTTCCGATTGCCTGATCAGCCTGAGATAACGTAATAATACCGTTTATCGCACCTGTTTTCTCAATCAGACTAATATAAAGCTCAAGCTTATCAGCTGCTGAGCTGCCACATACCTTAAGTAATGCCTGATCGATAACTCGATCTATCAGACGTTGTCTGCGTTGTAGATTATTTTTTCTCTTCTCCATGGAAGCCAGACTGGAAGCGCGATTAAGCATTGCCTCAGTCTGCGCTTTGGTTTTCTCCGCGGCATCAGCCAAATATCGATCATGCTCGATTTGAGCCTGACTTATAATTGACTGAGATTGCTCTTGTGCCTTAGCGGCAATTTCCGCAGCCTTCTCCTGAGCCTGTTCCAGGATCCGATCCTGTATTAATTGTAGACCGTCCAAAGAAATAGCTCCTTTCTCTGTCTTCTCATTATCTTTGAGAAGCCTGATTCACATTAGCGTCAAGCTGACTAATCAGCTGACACCATTGTGTGCTTGACCAATCGTGTCTATCAGATGTTAAGAATCGACAGAACTGATGCAAGCAGAGCCAGGATAGCATATGTCTCGACCATAGCAGCCATAACCATAGCCTTGGACTGTTCCTCCGGACGTTTAGCGACCAACGCTACACCAGCCTCGGAAACGCGGCCCTGATAAATAGCAGAATAGTAACCTACGATCGCTATTGGCAATGAAGCCATAAGAAAAGCGAGACCACGCTGCCATGTAATGTCCATATTACCGCCGAGCATGCCTGAGCTGAGCATGACCATAAACCAAGTCAACAGGCCGTAGATGCCCTGTGTGCCAGGCAGAGCCTGCAGAATCAATAATTTACCGAACTTGCTCGGATCTTCAGTGAGCACGCCATTGGCTACTTCACCGACTCGGCCGACAGCTCTTGCGGAGCCGATTCCAGGCAGAAAAGCTGCCAATGCGCCGGCTAACATTGTGAGTACAGGACCCATCAATTCAATAATTTCGTTCATGATTTGTTCCTCCCGATATTGTGTATATATTTTAATTATTGGTAACTACTTCATTTTCATTCAGCTGAACATATTTTGTTTTTCTACGAAGAGGCTTCCAGAGACGACCACCACCCTCATAGAATTTGCTGAAGAATTCAACATATTGCAGTCTGCTTGTATGAACATATGCGGACAGAGCGGACAAGGCAAGATTTAGGGTATGTCCCAGCAGCGCCACAATGATGAATACGACAATTCCAGCCGGTGTAGGGCCAAGCAGGAAACCAAGCAGATTAACAACCATTGCTATAACGCTTGTTGCCAGAACCAAAGCCAGGATACGTGTGTAAGATAGGATATCACTGAAATAACTTGTTATGTTATAGATTGATATAAGTCCCTTCAGTAATCTTATAATCGGATTTTTGGCATCCCTGCCACCAAAAAGCAGAAGAACTGCAGCACCGGCAATTGCCAGATACATGCCAAGATTTCCACCAATACTGCCGAGCATGAAACCAAGTCCGGTTATGATCAGGAACCATGGGGCAATATCCAACAGACCATCCTTCAGCATGCCTGCTTTTGCCAGTATATATATCCTGGCACCCATACCGACAAATAAATGAATTACACCGAAGATCATACTCCAGATCATCAGTCTGGTCGGATCTGACATCGGATCAAACCATAGAGCCGGCATGTTAATTCTGCCATCGCTAAGTGTGGTCAGCATGTTGCCGAAGAAACCACCAAACATGAATCCCCAAATGATTGAGCCAATACCACTGATAAAAAGCATTCTGGCCATTCTTCCGAGCTCACCGGCTGCTTTTACCTTCCAGATCAACAGGGCACATAATCCCGATAGCATCAGGCCATATCCAACATCACTCAGCATCATGCCGAAGAAGAAGAAGAAAAACGGAGCCAGAAGTGGAGCGGGATCAACATCCTTGACAGATGGGGCGCTGAACATTTCAACAATAACTTCGTAAGCCTTGACGGGCTTCGGGTTTTTCAGAAGTATCGGATGTTCCTCATCCTTGATCGACTGTCTGATATCAACAGCAACCATAAAATCCTTGTCCAGCTTATGTTTAACCTTATCCGCCATAACTGAAGGTACCCAGCCGCTCAGCCAGAAGGTACTTCTGGTGCCGGCAACAGAATCCATCGCGTTATATTTTTCACTTCTTATAAGATAAAAATCATGCAGCAGCTGGAAATCACGTGATGCACCAGCGATTTCCCTCAGCTCAGCTTCCAGTTTATCCTTCTCAGTCTCAAGCTTGTTTATCTGATCGGCGGCCATGGTACTCAGCTGCTTCGCTGTTCCCTGCTCACCCTGGAGCGGCATCTGACGGAAGCCGATCCTTCTAAGAGCTGACATGGCAGTTTCAGCGCGCGGCTGCCAGACTGCCAAAGCTATAAGTATATGTGCTTCATCCTGCCGAAGTACCTCAATATGGTATTCAGGAGAGTTTTCATTCAGCTCGTTTTTCAGCTCCTGAAGCTGCTCCTGTGTGTCTATACTGCCTAGATAAACCTTGGTTTGATCTGTTCCTCTGACAGCAAGATCAATATTGATACCGGTCCACGGCTGGAGCATATCCTCCCGGCTGCGCAGCTGGGCGATTCTTGTCATAACTTCATCAAGCCTGATTCTATTTCTCTCAAGCTCTGCCAATCTGCCCATGATCTGCAGTTCTCTATTACCTGCATCGAGAAGCTGCGCGTCAGTAGCTTGCTCAAGATTTTTACTCTTTTGTTCCAGAATTTCATTGCACTTCTGGATAGCCAGCTCTAGCCTGGACATCGAGTCAAGAGATGTTGTATCTGTCTCTTATACACATCTCCGAGCCC
>CAZSLR010000012.1:0-21346 GCA_964607635.1 uncultured Oscillospiraceae bacterium | reverse complement strand
ACCGCTTCGCTGACCAGGCTCATCAGACTACTGCGGCCCGGGTTGATCAGATTGCAGCTAGATACTGCAAGTCCCTCAGGCAGTTTATCATTTATACGCTTGAGAAAATCTGACTCATCAACCTTTTCGGCACAGCTGACATCGATCAGATCCGCCTCGGCGGCCAGGCCGACACTTATCGGCAGTGCGAAAACCATCTGCGGACGCGGATTATAGCCCTGACTCCAGGACAGAGGTATCGCAGCCCTGCGCAGCGCGCGTTCAAAGGTTCTCATCATGTCTAAATGACCCAGCCAGATCGCCGGCCCCTGTCTGCTGAAAATCAGTCTGTAAACAAATACTTCAGCTCTGTTCTCATTATCGTTGTTCATAGCAGATGCCACCTCCGAAGCAGTTTGCTCCACAAGCCATACAGGCTTCATGGCACGCTGGGGTCAGTTCACCTGTCAAAGCTCGCTGATATTCCTGCCAGAGGAATTCCTTGTCAACACAGCAGTCAATATGATCCCAAGGAAGAATCTCCTCATAACTGCGTTCCCTTGCTGTATAGAAATTTAAATTGAGGTCATTTTCTTCGAGCGCTGTAAGCCAGCGATCGAGCACAAAATGCTCATCCCAGGCCTCAAGTCTGCCGCCCTGCTGCCAGACGCGGTGGAGAACCTTGCCCAGTCTTCTGTCTCCGCGGGCCAATACTGCTTCGATCCAGGAGGTGCTGAATTCATGCCATTGATACTTGACACTGCGACTCTTGATTAGATTGCGCAGATGGCGCTGATGCTCACGCAGCTTCTCCTGTGACATCTGAGGAACCCACTGGAATGGGGTGAAGGGCTTAGGTATGAAGAAGGCCGTACTTACAGTCAGCTCAAGCTTACGTGGTCTCTGCTCACGTGGCAGACTACGATAGATCTCTTCGATTTTTTCTGTCAGCAAGGCTATCCCCTCGACATCTTCAATCGTTTCTGTTGGCAGTCCAAGCATAAAATACAGTTTAGCACCGCTCCAGCCACCGGCAAAAGCCAGCTTCATCGCTGAGAGCAGGTCTTCTTCCTTTATATTCTTATTGATAACGTCGCGCAGTCTCTGGCTGCCGGCCTCCGGCGCGAAGGTCAAACCGCCTTTTCTGGTTCTTGAGGCCTTCTCCATCAGTCCGAGATTAAATGAGTCCAGGCGTAGCGAAGGAAGTGATAGGCTGGTATGATTTGGTGTCATTTCTTCTAGCAAACCATCAGTCAAACAGCCAAGCTGACTGTAATCACTGGTAGAGAGTGAGAGCATCCCGATCTCGTCATAACCGGTACTGGCTTCCATTTCCTTGGCTTGCTCCATTAGCTTATCAGCCGAACGTTCTCTGACCGGACGATAGATCATACCAGCCTGGCAGAAGCGGCAGCCACGTGTGCAGCCGCGGAACAGTTCGAGGAATATCCTATCATGTACGATTTCCATATTTGGAACAATACTGTCTGTCGGGAAGCTTGTCTGATCAAGATCAAGCTCGATCCTTTTTCTAACCTTGGCAGGTACGCCGGCTTTTGCCGGTATGACAGCTGCGATGGTGCCATCCTGATTATAGGTAACATTGTAGAGCGAAGGTACATAAACGCCCTCAATAGCAGCAGCAGATAGCAGAAACTGCTCGCGCGGCGCGCCGGACAGCTTCCATTCCTGATAACAGTCAACCAGATCAGGCAGCAGTTCTTCGCCCTCACCGATCAAAACGATATCGAAGAAATCGGCCATTGGCTCGATATTGTAGACGACAGGTCCGCCGGCAATAACAAATGGGTCGGACTCACCACGTTCTGATGTAAACTGAGGAACTCCCCCGAGAGCAAGCATATCAAGAACCGTCGTATAGCACATCTCATACTGAAGCGTAAACCCAATCAAGTCGAAATCATTGATCGGAGATTTCGATTCTAGCGCGAACAGTGGAATATCAAGCTCCCGCATGCGATCGACCATGTCAGTGCCAGGGTAAAATACCCGTTCGCACCAGGTGTCATCGCGTTTGTTTAAACGATCGTACAAAATACGCAGGGCAAGATTGGACATACCGATTTCATAGATATCGGGGAAGCAGAACGCGAAGCGTACAAAAGGCCGGACAGCCTCATCAGAGGCCTCCGGCACATTTTTATGTACACTGTTCCATTCACCGCCGACATAGCGCGCTGGCTTACTTACCTGGCGCAGAAGGTGACGTGGTAAATCAACTGTGTTCATTAATTATTTATCCTTTCAGTCTCTTCTCCAGCTCAGCCTTACGATCCTCGAATCCTGGCTTGCCGAGCAGAGCAAACATGTTTTTCTTATAATCTTCGACACCAGGCTGGTCAAAAGGATTGACCGCCAGCAGATAGCCGCTGATGCCGCAGGCTTTTTCGAAGAAATAGACCATCTGTCCGAAATAATAAGGTGTCAGAGCTGGTACATCAACGACCAGATTGGGTACGCCTCCGTCAATATGAGCCAGAACAGTTCCCTGCTCAGCCTTGTGATTGACCTCATTCATATCCATGCCAGACAGGAAATTGAGTCCATCGAGATTGGCCGGGTCTTCAGGTATCGCCATCGTCTTGCGGGCATTCTCTACATGAATAACTGTTTCAAACAGGAAGCGGTTACCGTCCTGAATATACTGGCCCATTGAATGAAGATCTGCCGAATTATCTACACCGGCCGGGAAAATGCCACGGCCATCCTTGCCTTCGCTCTCACCATAGAGCTGCTTCCACCAT
Organism: uncultured Oscillospiraceae bacterium; assembly: GCA_964607635.1. Lineage (GTDB taxonomy): Bacteria > Bacillota > Clostridia > Saccharofermentanales > UBA5734 > JAAYFZ01. The sequence goes on along the minus strand of CAZSLR010000012.1, from coordinate 18,602 downwards.
TCTGTCATGTAATGGAAGGATGGTTCATAATTGACCATGACCTCAACGCCATAGCCCTTGCGCAGAAGTATATTGCGCATGGCAGCGTAGCGGTAGCAGTCATTTTCCATTAGATCGGCATTGCGCCAGGCCTTCATACCATCCTTGGCACCGCGCATTATCTCGCGGATATCGATGCCGGCAGCAGCGATCGGCAGAAGTCCGACTGCAGTTAAAACAGAATAGCGGCCACCGATATCATCAGGCACAACGAAGGTCTCATAACCCTCTTCATCTGCCAGCTTCTTGAGAGCACCGCGTTCCTTATCTGTTGTAGCATAAATGCGCTCACGAGCGCCTTCCTTACCGTATTTCTGCTCCATCCATGTCTTGAAGATTCTGAAGGCAACGGCCGGCTCTGTTGTAGTTCCTGATTTGGAGATAACATTAACAGATACGCTTTTGCCTTCAAGGAGCTCAAATAGGTCCGCAAGATAAGTTGAGCTGATGCTGTTGCCGGCAAATATGATGATTGGAGCCTTACGCTGGCGTTTAGTCAACAGGTTTTGAAATGAATGAGTAAGAAGCTCTATAGCAGCTCTTGCTCCGAGATATGATCCGCCTATGCCGATGACGATCAAAACATCGCTGTCTCTGCGAATTTTTGTCGCAGCCTTGCGTATCCTTGAAAACTCTTCCTTGTCGTACTTGGATGGCAGATCGACCCAGCCAAGAAAATCATTACCGGGACCATTCTTTTGTGTTAGCTGTTTATGAGCCAGCTGCACCTGTGGAGCGATATGCTCAAGTTCTTCCTTGCGGACAAAAGAGAGTGCGTTCGATTCGTCAAATCTGATCATTTCAATTACCTCCGGTATCTATAAAAATCAATTTACAATCTATTTACTTCAAAATAGTATAGAACATGACGCGTTACGGCGCAAGAATGGTATTTATTCGTCATTACTGTTGTAACTGATGCGCCTTCTAATTATTCTGCCAGTCTGAATATCATCCTCGCAGTCGATCTGCCAGATAAGCTCTGGCAGAGATGATGACATGTCAATAACCGAATACCAGCCAAGATAGTCTCTGTGATCATCATTCAGTAAAAGTCTGACAACATCATCAATGGCTTTTTCCTTTTCACTATTTATATCAACTTCTTCATTCAGACTATCAATCACATATCTCAAGCCATGCTTCCTGATTAACTCACGCAGCCCGATCATGCTCGACGGATTACCTGAGAATCGCTCTACCCTGATTCTGCGCATCTTTGGATAATCCTGCCGATTGCGTTCGCGTATTTTACTTGTGATCATAAGATCTTCCTCTGATCGCGATAACTCAAATGCCCTCTGCCAGACAGGCTGATCCTTCTGACCTGAGCTGACATAGTCAATTATCAGGCAGTCCCGCAGCAAGTCATGATCAGGCTTATTGATAGAAAAACAGTTATCGGCCGCCTTAGACTCAAGCAGCTTCAGAGGCAGTTCCCAGACATCATTTCGACCTGGGGCCTTCTCTTCCCAGCCCAGCTGACAATACACTTCAGCAAATGCCGCAAATAGAAAAAAGGCAGAATCCGCCATCATCAGCAAATAAGATATTGTTAATGTGAAGCTGTCGTTGTTATAGTATTGATCAAGCTGATTTTCGATTCGCTTCAGCAGCAGCAGATCGTCGAAGCTCATTCCGTCCGAACGCAGGATCTCATAAGGTGGTGAGCTTCGCCAAAGCATGCCACGTTCTTGAGCTTGATCGCTTATTATACTTCCTGGCAAAACCTTCAAGAATCCAAGCTGAAGCATGTGGGGATCAAGTGAAATAACCTGATCGAAGCTGGCAGACATCTGCTCGAGATCGTCCCCCGGCAGTCCGGCAATAAGATCCAGATGTTGATGAATAAGGCCTTTTTCGCGCAACTGTCTGCATCGTAAAAATAGCTTATCTAGATCACAGGCTCTGTTAATTTGTCTAAGTACTTCCTTACTGCAGGTCTGGACGCCGATCTCAAATTGGAATAATCCCTCTGGTGCGGTTTTAAGTAAATCTATCGCCTTATCATCAAGCAGATCTGCTGCTATCTCAAAATGGAATCTTGTCCTGCAGCCATTCTCTCCACAGCATTTGATCAGATAATGCCAGATTTCAAATGCCCTGTCAGAATCACAATTGAAGGTTCTGTCAACGAATTTAACAAGCTTAACATCAGCTGCCATGAATTGATCAAGCTCAGTAAACACTTTCGTAATATCTCGATTTCTGACTCTGCGATCTCGTGATGACATGCAATATGTACAACCAAACGGACAGCCGCGGCTGCTCTCATAATAAAGGATCCGATCATTTAGCTGTCTGAGCTCATCTTCTGTATAAGCAAAAGGCCATGATGCATCCATATCCAGATCAACTGCCGGATCGATCCTGATCTTGCCATCAGTATCACGCCATGCAATACCACTTATTCTGCTGCAAAGTTCTTCTCTGTCACAGCCTGCAGATAACCCTGCCAGCAAAGGCGGCAGATTGAGCTCTCCCTCACCTGCAAGAATGAAATCTACTCCAGACAGCTCATTCATCAATTCAGCCTGCTGCCAGGCAGCTTCGGGTCCGCCCATGATCAGAATAGTCTCTGGCCGCAGGCAGCTCAGCTCCTGGATCAGCTGTCGTATCAGTCGAGAATTCCATATATAGCATGAGAATGCATAAATATCGCCCTTGAGCTCATAAAGCCTCTGAAGCAGCTGATGTGGCTGATCATTAATCGTATATTCTGCCAGAATCAGCTCGTCATCTTCAGCAATTACCGGTCTGCAGGACTCTCTCAACAGCCTAAGAGACAGACTTGTATGGCTGAATTTCGAGTTGAGCGTACACAAAACAATACGCAGTCCATTTGACTGCGCATCATTTACGTTCATTTTCGAAGCCTGTTTCATATTTACCTTCAATATAGTCATATTCTATAGGACGCACCTTAAACCAATCCTTCTCAGCGGCATAGATCAGTACCGGCCGACCTGGTCTGATTTTGGAATCACTGATCGCAGGACCAGTCAAAAGCTGACCCTTAAACTCACATTCAATCTCACCGGGCTTCTGGCTGCGTACCGTTTTAATTACAGTCGCTTGCTGTCCAACAAGATCAGCATTACCAGTTGACATTTTTCTCCTGAGGATGATTCTCAGCAGCCAGACCGCGAATTTGAACAAAACAAGCAGTATCGCGAGTATTGCTATAGCTACACCCGATATTTGCAACAGTCTTGTTATGTCCGAAACCGAGAGAGAGCCCACTTATAATCCTCCGGTATCCAAAATGTCCATTTCTTAAGCAGTCATTGTTCTGTTGATATTATACAATAATAATCAAATTCAGATAGTCGGCTTTTGCCTGTCGCTGTATTGGTTTTGTATAAGAACCAGCAGCTCACGCATTGTTTTTAATGCCAGAGCTGTTGATACTGCGCTGGCATCATAATGTGGTGCCAGCTCTACCAGATCCGCACCAACGATATGCAGCCCGGAAAAATCACTTAATGCTCTTATCATGTCTGGGAAGAGTATTCCACCGGGCTCAGGTGTACCTGTACCAGGGAAAACCGCTGGATCATAAACATCAAGATCAATTGTTAAATAGACTGGTCTGTTACCGATCTCGGCTGCTATCTGAGCGGAATTATCGAAGCTCAGAGGATAAAACGAGGTATGTCCATTACGGGCAAACGCGAACTCATCCATAGTGCCAGAACGAATGCCCATTTGAAAAATCCGACCATCACCGACCAGATCCCAAATTCTTCTGATAACAGTCGCATGTGACAGCTCAACACCTAGATAATCCTCACGAAGATCGGCATGAGCATCTAAATGTATGAGGCAGAGATCCGGATACTTTTCGAGCAAGGACTCGAATACGGGCAAAGTTACGAGGTGCTCCCCGCCTAACATCAACGGTATCTTGCCTGCTGCCGCTATTTTGTCAGTTGTATTCTTAATTATAGCAAGGCTGCCCTCAGGATCACCCATAGGTAGATCCAAATCACCTATATCCGAGGTCAGACTGCTGCTGAGATCGGTATTTTGATATGGACTATAGGTTTCTAAGCCAATCGAATCCTGACGCATCGCCTGCGGGCCGAAGCGTGATCCGGGACGGAATGAAACTGTACCATCGAAGGGAGCTCCAAATAAAACAACTAGAGCATCCTTATAATCTGCATCGCAGCCTTGCATTTTTAAGCTTATCACGGAAAAAGCATTGCCATCTGTCATAAAATATCCTCCATAACTTGGAACGGACATCAAACAGCGGCTTCACCAAGCACCTGGATCATGTCCGGATCATCAGAGTTGTGCATAATAACACAGTGCTGCTGACGATAAAAATTGAAATGATCAACAATACCCTGCGTAATCTTCTCGCCAGGAACGGCCAGAGGGATTCCGGGTGGGTATATCATGATTGATTCAGCACAGATCTCACCAACTGAATCATTTACGTTTATCAGCCTCTTAGGGCTGTAATATGCGTCTCGTGGCGAGACTACTGCCATCGGTTTCTCAAAAGCATCGATCTGCTCTAGTTCAAAGGGTTTTGCCTTACCATAGTATTTTCCAGCAATATCCTTAAGCGCGTTAACGAGCTTCTCGATCGTACCGGCATCGTCGCCGATTCCGGCTATCGCCAGTATAACATATGATTCGGCCAGCTCAACCTGAATGCCATATTCATCCTTGAGCATATCGTAGACCTCGAAGCCGGTCATACCAAGCTCATTGACGCGAATTACAAATTTGGTTTCATCGAAATCATAGAAACCCTGCCCATTGATATCATCACGAGTTAAAACTGAAAGACCAGGAGTCTTGTTCAACTCCAGCTTAGCTTTTTCAATAACTGGCAGCAGCTCATCATATATTTTGCTGCCATTAATTTCCAGATTTCGTCTGGCCAGATCAATACTTGCCATCAGCAGATAGGAAGCACTCGTTGTCTGCATTAGATTGATAGTAGAACGGACTGTGCTCGAATCAAGATTACGTTCATTCATGAGCAGGGCTGAGCTCTGAGTCAGAGAACCACCTGTCTTATGAAGACTGACAGTGGCTAAATCAGCACCTAAGGCTGTGGCGTTTTCCGGGAACTCATTGTGAAACGGGAAGTGCGCACCATGTGCTTCATCAACAAGAACCATCAGTCCGCGACGACGGCAAAGCTTGATGATAGCGCGAAGATCCGACACGACGCCGAAATAAGTAGGGTTTATCAGGAAGATCGCTTTTGCGTCTGGATTATCCTGGACCGCTTTCTTAACCTGGTCGAAGCTGACACCATTAGCGATACCATAATCCTTATTGATCTCAGGATCGATGAAAACAGGTATGGCACCAGACAATATAACTGCGTTTACAGCCGATTTATGTACATTGCGCGGCATCAATATCTTATCTTTTGGGGAACAAACTGACATGATCATAGCCTGCACGCCGAAGGTTGAGCCGTTGACCAGCATAAACGCACGGTCTGCCCAATACGCGTCTGCTAACAAAGCCTCTGCTTCTTTTATAATCCCATCAGGATTAGAAAGATTATCGAGTGCCTTGGTAGAATTAGCATCAAGACCTAGAATCCGTTCACCAAAAAACTCACCCAGACCGGTATGCATACGCTTCTTATGTCCGGGCACATCGAAATGGACCAGATTCTCATGTGTATATTGCTCAAGAGCCTCATACAGCGGGGCACGCAGGTGTTTATTTTTCATGATAGTTTATCCCCTCCCAACTACGATTTATTTCACGAAACAATTAGCGATTATAGCACAGCGAATCAGAATTACAATACTTTTTTTCATATTTATGAAAATTTAGTTTACTTATACTAAACTTTTTGCCCCTGAACGACAATGTCGATTTTCGTTTGTTGTATTTGTATAAAATATGTCATTAATTTAAGTGATTCTACATCTATATTTGCAACTAAAAAGAGGCCGCTCTCACTATCGGAGCTAACCTCTTTTCAATGCATAACAACAGAACATTGTACCTTCTGCAACAGATACCAACTTTTTGCCAATGTGGTTATTTTCAGAGTCCTCTTATTTGCTCAAGCTTAGCAGGATCAGTTAATTCTATCCGGCCTCTGCCAAGTACAAGAGTGTTCTGACTCTTGAATTCACCTAGAAGACGCGAGACTACTTCACGAGCAGTACCTATCTCAACAGCAATGGCTTCATGAGTCGTTTTAATTAGGCCTTTTTCTCCTCCGGTCTGCTCCAGCAACCAATTGATCAGACGATGATCAGTTCTATCGAAGGTGACAGCCTCAAGTGTTTCCATGGTCTCAGTCAGATGCTCATAGAGAGTCAGTATAAGAAAATCCTTCCATACCGGTTGTTTGTCAAGAATCTCATGATATAGATTCATCGGAACCATAAATAGTCTGGCATCCTCTTCAACCTGCGCAAGCGCGGGAAATTCCTCTTGTCTTAACTGGCAGGCAATCGATACCAGACAGGTTTCGCCCGGTCCAGTACGAAACAGTGTCATTTCCCTGCCGCCGGCCGATAGCTTGTATACTCTGAGTACACCTGTAAGTACCAGCGGTAAATACTGGCATTGCTGATTTTGCTGCATAAGCATCTGAGATGCTGGCAGCTCAATTATCTGTCCATACATGAAGAGCAGCTCTCTCTGATCCTCATTCAGCTTTTTCAAAACCGGGAAAAGCTGGTCAAGCTCTTTTACTTGTTCTATCGAAATCATAAATGTAATCTCCTGATAAGCACTTTTTATTATCATAATAACACAGCTGAAACCAGCTGTTGTAATAAGCCTCGACTTTTGCAAATTTATCATTTCATGATACATGCGTGCCTGCGGTAACCTCCAAAACAAGTTAGAATACTTGCATATAAAAATCTAAGAAAAGATGGTGATGACAATGAGAAGCAAACATCTACTACCAGTTTTGGCCCTTGCGATTATGGTGGCTCTTACTTCCTGTTCAGGAACGGCTGCAACAACTAGCGCCTCGCCAAATGAGACAGATGCCGAGACGTCGTATACTACTGAATCACAGACGCAGGAGCCTACAACTAGCTCTGCTGATAATCAGACAGAAACCAATGAATCACCAGAAAAGATTCTTGAGCTGATAAAACCAGAACAGGCCAAAGAGCTACTGGATTCAGATCAAGAGATTCTACTGCTTGATGTACGTACTCAGGCGGAGTACGACGCGGTTCATATTCCAGGGAGTACTCTTATTCCTGTTGAGGAGCTTAGCGGCAGACTCAGCGAGATCAGCGAATGGCAGAACAAAACAGTTATTATCTACTGCAGGTCAGGAAGACGCAGCGCGATCGCTGCCAAAACACTAGCTGATGCTGGATTTTCTATCGTATATGATTTGGGTGGAATTCAGAACTGGCCTTATGAAACAGAATAAAAAATACCGGTATCGATCTGAACAATTGATACCGGTTTGACTTTTTAGTTCAAATTTATTGAAGCTTCGCTTCAATTTCTAGTTTAAGGGCATCCTTTGATTTTACTCCAATGCTCTGCATGATCACATCACTGCCCTTCGTCATCGCGATCGTTGGAATGCTCATGACTCTAAACGCAGAAGCCAGATTAGGCTGTTCATCAACATTAACCTTGCCGACCTTTATCTTTCCAGTCATCTCATCAGCCAGCTCATCAATAGTAGGTGATATCATTCGGCAGGGTGCGCACCATGCTGCCCAGAAATCAATAAGAACAGGCACTTCAGAGTTCAGCACCTCTTGTTCGAAATTTTCCTCAGTGATCGTAAGTACATTTTTACCAGCCATATAGTTCAGGCTCCTTTCAGGTTTTTATTATTTTATGAGCTGATTATAACTGCAGACAAAAGATTCATCAGTAATAATGTCACCATGTTAAAAAACCGACCAGTATCAATCGGTTCAGATTTCAAACAATTATCGGCACATCGAGGTCAGGCTGCATTTGAATTGCTCCAGCCTGACCTTACGATTAGAGTGGAATACCTCAAGCAAGGCACAGTATTTATCGACGAAGCAAACAAGAAATGACTCGCGGTATCTCGGTGGTCGCACTGTCAGCGGCCACATATGCTTGCTGATTATATCGACCTCGAGCCTGCTCAGTTGAAACAGACCGGAAGCGTTCCGCAGCGCTATTCCCGGATGTGTGAATCCGTGCAGACCCTCAGGCGGCTTGATCTTGTGCCAGTCATACAAGTATAGATCATGCAGCAAAGCGCCTCGAGCCACTGCCTTACTGTCAAGCCCAAATTTCTCACTTAAGCAATAGCTTAGATAGGAAACGGACAAGCAATGCTCAAGTGTAGTGATGCTGTTATGATGAATATGCTGATCCATCGCTCTGACCTGAGGGTGGCGCAGCAAATCATTTATTAGCAGCTTATATGCTGACCTTTTTTCTTCATTTATCATGCTTTGATTATAATACCTTGCCGGCAGCACGAACAGTCTGCCTATGTTAAGTCGCCGTTAAACTGCTTATAGTTCAAAAACCCTTCGAACAACAGCTTCTGCCAGAGCCTCGAGGCCCAGATCCCAATAGAGCTGGAGAATAGTATATCTATTTCTCAGTTCTTTGGCAAAAGCCGCCGCTTCGAATACAAGCTCTTCGTTTATACCGAGCTCCGACGGTCTGACTGCACCGCCATTTAACTCCAATGCTAACTTAATTTCTGAAGGCTCCGGTATTATCTCTGAAGTCAGTTTAATAATATCCGACCATTTCTGTTCAAGCTTATCCAGACGCACAAGTGCTCTCTGCGGATCATTTTTATGGGCAACCCTCTCAAGAGCGATCACTTCATCAGCGCTGCTGCCATAAGCTTGACGAATCCTATTCTCCCATTTCAGGAGATCTTCTGCATCGAGGTTTTCAAGTCTCTGACGGGAAGCTGCAAAATCCGGAGTGATCGACAGCAGCTCACGATAGAGAGCACAAGTAAAAATCGAAGCCAGACCAACCTTACTGCCATGCAGGACTGCAGTCTTGTTATCCTGCAGAAACCGCATTTCCCAGAAATGGGACAGGTGATGCTCACTCCCAGAGGCCGGACGAGAATTACCAATGAAGCTCATTGCTATTCCCGTCATGATAAGTCCGTCCATTACCAGTGCGACCGCCTGCGGATCCCGGGCCGCGATAGAATGCCTCGCGTTCATCGTAGATCGCACAGTTTCTAAAACCATCTCAGCGATTTCAGGACAATAATATTCATCCTCGATCAGTGCTGCCAGCTTCCAGTCAGCGACAGCAGTGTACTTACCAAGTATATCGCCCAGTCCGGCAGCCAGCATGACAGCCGGTGCCTCTGCCAGCAGCCTGCTCTCAGCCATTATGGCATCGGCTCCTTGTGTCTCATATGTAATTTTCATACCATTATGAATCAGCGGTGATACAGTTGAGGCATAGCCATCCATAGATGGAGCGGTCGCTGCTATGTAATACGGCAGACGCAGCTTGAAGCTGACATATCTTACCAGATCATTGAGCGTACCTGAGCCATGGACAATGATCAATCCTGTTTCACTATTGGCAGCATTCAACAGAGAAAATACCGCTCGCTCATCGGGGACAAGATCGCCCTCTGACTCAAGAACGCAGGTATCCGTCTTAAACCCAAGTTCATGACAGATCTTCTCAATTTTAGCTAAATCAAGTCTGGCAGTATTCCTGTCGGCAGTCAGCAGAATTCTATCTCTTGCAGAATCGATCAGCCTGCCTTCATGTGTAACCTGAGTTCTGAGAAGCTCCGGCAGATATGCCAAAACATCATCTCCCGTTATGATGCGCTTGATGATAGTACTATGGGTTCTCCCACAGCTGCAGTTCCATTTCTTATGTGCAAGCCGTTCTAGTGTCGTCGACATATTCCCTCCAAGATGAATTACTCATTTATTCATTAAGATCACAGGTCGCGATAATATCAGCACCCGTGTCAAGTATATTAGCTATTATGATTTCACCTGTTTTTACAGGCAGACTAATTGCCTGCTCGTGAATCAACTCCAGCGCTGTGAAAATCAGGTCCTTGGGTATAGCTGTTGAGCTGCGTACACTAAGCGGTTGTCTGCCTCTTGCCATTCGCACCAGTGTTGTGATCATCCTTCGTGGTCTTATGACCTCATCCTGAGCGTAGCTGCGGCCCCTATTGCATTCATAGCCGGTAATATCTAATATTTCCGGGCCATTATCAGTTTCCTTAACTTCAACACGCAAGCGGCAGCCCATCGGACAGCCGGTACAGGTTATATTCTCAATCATATTAATTCCTCTATGCTCACAATAAGGCGGTATTCATCCTGAGCATTTCCATCATCAGACAGCTGAGAATTGAACAGATCAGGCTCCAGACCCGCCTTTTGCCAGTGTTCCGGTCGGATAATAACTGTAGCCATCTCCCCAGGTGTCATGATCTGCTTCCTCTGCTTCAACAGCTGCTTGCCGGCGAAGCTGACAACGATCGAGGCCTTACGATAGATCGCGTCAGGTCTGAAGGACAGTGTCAGCTCATCCTGGCAAAAGCCTGGTCTCAGCTGCTGCGGTACAAGTCCTCGGACTCCGCTGCCGTTCATAACCTGCACTTGTACATGAGGACTCTCATGAAAATTTTTACTCATTTCCTCTGCATATTCCCAGGCGGCTCTGCCAGCACGCTCGGCCTCAAGGCTGACATGGTCAACCAGATCATGGACATGGAGAACATTTCCACAGGCGAATACACCCGGGATACATGTATTCATATCCTGATCAACACGTGGTCCTTGAGTCATATTATCGATTTCAACACCAAGCTGACGCGATAGCTCATTTTCCGGAATCAAACCAACGGATAGCAGTAAGGTATCACATTCAAGTCTCTTCTCACTACCGGGAATCGGTTTTCTGCTCAGCGGGTCAACAGCAGCGATAGTGACAGCACTCAGACGATCCTGGCCTTCAATATCAATCACAGTGTGACTTAGCATAAGCGGGATATCGTAATCCTGCAGACACTGAACCACATTTCTGGTTAAACCGCTCGAATAAGGCATGATCTCGACGCAGGCCAGTACCTCAGCACCCTCATAGGTCATACGTCTTGCCATAATCAAGCCGATGTCGCCGGAGCCAAGTATAACTATTCTGCGGCCGGGCATCAGACCTTCACGATTAACAAGCCGCTGAGCCGTACCGGTTGTCATAATACCAGCACAGCGGCTGCCGGGTATGCCTATAGCACCTCGCGGCCGCTCACGGCAGCCCATCGCCAGAATAACAGCCTTAGCCTTCAGAATAATCAATCCCTGCTCAGGATTTACGGCGGTGATAACGTGATAGCCGTCCAAATCGCGAACAAGCTCGGTCACCATTGTATTGCAGCGAATATCAATTTCACGGCTCTTCGCCTCGGCAATGAACCTTGAAGCATACTCCGGTCCGGTCAGTTCCTCGCGGAAATAGTGCAGTCCGAAACCATTATGAATACACTGCTGCAGGATTCCGCCGGGACCACTATCCCGCTCAAGAACGATCATATTCCTGCAGCCGGCGTCAAACGCGGCAACAGCAGCAGCTAATCCTGCAGGACCAGCTCCAATAATAACAAGATCAGTGATCAGATTGTTGTCAAATTCAGATTTCACTTCTGATCACCTCCAAGCCAGCCGGTAAGTATCCTTGAACCCTTGCCGAATTTCGTAATCTCTGTTGGCTCAAGAGAAAGCTCCTCAGCAAGTATCCTGATTACATGCGGTAAACAGAAGCCTCCCTGACATCTTCCCATGCCAGCTCTGGTCCGCCGTTTGACGGCATCGACCGTTCGCGCCCCTGCCGGCCTCCTTATAGCTGATCTGATTTCAGCTTCACTAACCTGCTCACATCTGCAGATCAGTCTGCCATAGGCAGGATCCTCTGAGATCAACTGTCTGCGTTCTTCATTGCTGCTCTCCCGAAATGAAACGATCGCCGGCGGAGCTTCTCGGAAATCACTTACCTTGCTTGCGCCAAGCCTCTCCGCGATCATACCTGCCAGCTCGATAGCGATAGCAGGAGCAGCTGTCAGACCTGGTGATTCTATACCTGCAGCCAAATAGTATCCGGCAACATCCTTTGACTCTCCTACAATGAAATCGTCACGATCACAATGAGCCCTGATCCCGGCAAAAGCCGTGATGAAGCAGTTGCGCGGGATACTTGGCCAGCTTCGGCTGGCTGTAGTCAGAATCTTTTCGAGCTCTTCAGCTGTAGTTGCGACATCATCCTTGTCTACGATATCCTCGGCTGTGGGTCCAAGGATAATAGTCCCCTCAACTGTCGGCGTAACGAGCACGCCTTTTCCCAGTTTGGTAGGTAGCTGAAATACAGTTGATGAGAAAACAGGTCCGCAGGCCTTATCCAACATCCAATATTGACCACGGCGAGGAATGATTTTGAATTTGTCTTCACTTATCTGATTATTGATCTCATCAGCATAAACACCAGCCGCGTTAACAAGAATCTTGCATGAGAAGCTGCCCTGCTCAGTTTGCAGACTGAAACCTGCTTCTTCATTTACGACTGAAGACACCTTACAGTCAGTAAAGAGCTCAGCGCCGTTTACTACCGCATGCTCGGCCAGCCTGATCGTCAAATCATATGGACTGCAGATCGCTCCGGCATCTGCTGACAAAGCGTAAACAGCCTCAATTGAAACAAAGGGCTCTCTTGCCTGCAGCTGCTCACGATCAAGGATACTGAGGCCAGAGACACCGTTTGTAATGCCTCGTTCCATGAGAGCCTCAAGCGCCGGCAGATCTTCTTTTGAGAAGGCAAGCACCAGTGATCCGTTTCTCTTGTAGGCGACGTCAAGCTCCTGACACCATTGTTCGAATACTTTGCTGCCGGCTACGTTATATTTTGCCTTAAGCGAACCAGGCTTGGCATCATAGCCGGAGTGTACGATCGCGCTGTTGGCCTTGGTCGTACCCTCCGCGACATCACTCTGTTTCTCGAGAATGGCAATTTTCAAATCATATCTTGTTAGCTCTCTGGCGATAGCACAGCCTGTTACTCCGCCGCCAATGATACATACATCATAATCCTTGTTCATTCTGCTGAGGTCTCACAATCCAGGACGAAGCCCTTCGTTATGCTGCTATGACCTGCAAGCATCGGCACAGAATCAAGCTCCAGCTCGGTCTTCCTGCCTCTTATCAGAGTATTGCCAGGCTCAACTCCAAGTGCGTAATCGCCTGATTTCATTGATTTCCACTGTGAGAGAACTGGCAACTCAGACCATTTCCATGATAATACAGCAGCAATACCGACATCTTTGTTCGTCAGCTTGACCCTCGCTTCATCCGCTTCAGACTCTGCCTGGGGATATCGCTCAAGGGGAAGCCTGCCATGGACAGATGCGTTTACTCCAGCCGGCAGATGGAAGAATACCTGTTCAGGCTTGCCATCGATCGGTCTACTGATCTTAGTATGCTGATCAAGATTCATTGCGGCCTCTTCAGTTCTCGGTAAAACATCACCAGCCGGATATCTACACTCCAGAGCAGGCGAGAGAAACGGGAAGCCAAAATTGATATGATACAGCAAAAATACCGGCTCAGCTTCGGCTGCGTGATTTGTAATTTTGTCTGAATATTCTATTCTGGCGTTTTGCAGATCGAAGGATACAGTTCTTTCCATAACCAGATGATGTCCAAATAGAGCTGTCTCTTTGATTTTTCCTGATATGATCAGCTGCATTTTGTTCTCATCGACTGATATACCGACTCTTTCCGCGGCTGTCTGTCCGATTCGGCCATGTAATGGGTGGTAGCCGTCAGAGGCTTCTGTATCCGGGCCTGTATTTCTTAGACCACAGGTGGCTAGAAATCCTGCAGGCCAGGCTCTGGCAAACTCGCCGGGATTGACCCAGCTTGCTGTAGGCCCTGCCAGGCCGTTTTTTGACTGAAATCCAAGATTTACACCTCTATAATGAAGCTCATAAATATCAAGAGCACGACTCTCGTTGAGCAAAGCTCGAACACCGCCTGCAGTAATTACTTCAATCAGGTTCATACCTGCAGCTGGTCCATCAGCAAGTATCAATCTGCGAACACTATAGTACTGATCTGTACTACCAGTCCAGCTATAAAGCTCTTCACCTTTGATATTACAGAATTTATCTGTCATAAAAATGTCCTCCTGCATATTTAGGTTCGATCATTAAAATTATTCTCTATCAGTATAAGGTCTTAGCCGAGCAAATCAGCCATTTATGATTATATCACGATTATTTGTTCTCAGACTTGAATGAACGGTACATAGCCGCATAAAAACTGCAAGTAAAAAACGCCTGACAACCAGATGCTGTCAGGCGCTTTGATTTAAATAATTGTAATTCTCACGATTACTATGACCGGACTGATTCCTGATTCTAATCGATCAGAATAAAGAATGTCAGTCCTCAAAGCTCCATTTCAGAGCATCATACATCTTGAGATAGCGCTGATACATTTTTTCATAAACAGCCTTATTGTCAGGATTTGGCAGTGTCTCACTCTCAGGTCTGATCAGTGGTACAGTTGCTGCCAGATCCGGCCAAACACCAGTCGCGACGCCAGCTACAAGAGCAGCACCGAATGAACCACCCTCTGCCGAGCCATAAACAGTACGAACAGGCATCTGGAACAGATCAGCGAAGATCTGACGCCAGAGCGGGCTTGAAGCACCGCCGCCGGCCAGAACGACCTCTCCTGAGCCCTGCAGTGTATCACCCATGCCATCTGCTATCAGATCATAAACCTGACGCAGCGAGTAGGCAACGCCCTCGAGAACAGCTCTGGCGAAATGACCCTTGCTGTGCTGTGAAGTAAGTCCAATGAAGCCGCCTTTTGCCGTTGGATCATTGATTGGACAACGCTCACCTGTCAGATAAGGCAGATAAACGAGGCCATCAGCACCGGCATTTGTTTCCTTGGCCAGCTGATCAAGCAGATAAAAAGCGCTCTTACCGAGTTCTTTTCCCTTCTCGATCTCATGCTGTCCGAGAGCGTTTCTGAACCAGTGATATGATCCTGCCGCCGCCAGTGTAACGCCCATAGCAGTGAAGGTTCCCGGGCTGTTGCCGCGGAACAGCTGCAGACTGCCTTCTGGATTGTCCATGAACTGAGGCAGACCCATAGCAACAACACCTGATGTCCCAAGAGTTACAGCAACACGTCCAGGCTTGATCAGACCAAGTCCGGTAGTTGAGATAACAGCGTCACCGCCGCCGCCTGATACAGGTGTACCTGCAGGAATACCTGTTTCTTCTGCGGCTGCCGGCAATACTTCACCAGTCAGATCAGTTGACTCAACAACTTCAGGGAATATCGCCGGATCGAGACCAGAAGCCTTGATCAGCTCTTCATGCCAGCAGCGATCCTTAACATTGTAGAAACCGAAACCGGAGGCATCTGACACATCAGTCATCTTAAGACCAGTCAGTTTATATCTGATATAGTCCTTTGGGTTTACGATCAGATCGACCTTGGCGTAATTATCTGGCTCCTCTTGTTTTAACCAGAGAATCTTACCGCCTGTGTAGCCTGTAAGCATTTGATTATTTGTGAAGCTCAGGAGCTTTTCGAGTCCTCCGGCCTTCTCTGTGATTTCTCTGCACTGCTTGTCAGTTCTCTGATCATTCCAGAGAATGGCTCTGCGTACAACGTGTCCGTCCTCGTCAAGAGCTACCATTCCGTGCATCTGTCCGGAGAAGCCAATGCCATTGATCTTATAATCTATACACGTGGGAAGAACATGCTTAAGTGCCTTGACAGTAGCGTTCCACCAATCCTGAGGATCCTGCTCTGTCCAGCCGGGATGAGGTGTGTACAGAGGATACTCTTCGATTGCCGAACCCAAAATCTTGCCATCATGAGCCAGAGCCAAAACCTTGACACCGGAGGTGCCGACATCGATTCCAATAAGACATGCCTGTTTCGTCATAGTGTGCTGGCCTGCCTCCTGCAAATGAGAGGCAGGCCGCCCCCTTTCTTTTGTGTAAGAATCTTCGGCAGCTTAGCAGTATCAGCCGAAGAGCATTGAGTTCAGGATTGCTTCCAGGTATTCCTGACGACCCGAGCCGACCTTGACATCGCCCATATCGAGAGCATACTTCTCAAGCTCAGCTATGCTTATCTGGCCCTTGATTATCTTCTGGCCAAGTTCATTATTCCAGCTTGCATAACGCTCATTTACAAAATTATCAATTCTGCCGTCATCGATGATCTTCTGAGCCATCTTGAGACCGAGCGCGAAGGTATCCATGCCAGCGATATAGCTGTAGAAAATATCTTCATTGGTATTGGAGGCACGACGTGCTTTTGCGTCGAAGTTCAGACCGCCGTTTGTGAAGCCGCCTGCCTTGAGCAGTTCATACATCGCGAAGACTGTATCATAAATATTAGTCGGGAATTGATCTGTATCCCAACCAAGCAGCATATCTCCCTGGTTAGCATCTATAGAACCGAAGAAGCCTGTCTCTCTGGCCAGACGCAGCTCATGCTGGAAGGAATGGCCTGCCAGTGTAGCGTGGTTAGCTTCGATGTTGAGCTTGAAGTCCTTATCAAGACCATAGTTGCGCAGGAAGCCGATAACTGTTGAAGCATCGAAATCATACTGATGCTTGGTTGGCTCCTTCGGCTTAGGCTCAACGTAGAAGTCGCCCTTGAAGCCAATGCTGCGGGCATAGTCTTTTACCATATGCATAAGTCTTGCAAGGTTATCCAGCTCAAGACCCATATTAGTATTCAACAGAGTCTCATAGCCTTCACGACCTCCCCAGAATGTATAGCCTTCACCACCAAGCTTAACTGTCAGCTCAACAGCCTTCTTGGCCTGAGCAGCGGCAAAAGCGAATACATCAACATTTGGTGATGTGCCGGCGCCATGTGCGTAACGGGGATTAGAGAACATGTTTGCTGTACCCCAGAGCAGCTTCTTGTTGTACTCCTTCTGCAGATCCTTGAGCAGGTCTGTAATTTCATCGAGACGCTTGTTTGATTCGGTCAACGATGATCCCTCAGGTGCGATATCACGGTCATGGAAGCAATAATAATCGATATCAAGCTTGTCCATCAGCTCAAACGCGGCATGTGCCTTGTTTCTTGCCTGCTCCATCGGATCCGATGAGCCGTACTTCTTGGCCAGTGTGCCAACACCGAACATATCGGAGCCTTCGGCTACCATTGTATGCCAGTATGACATCGCGAATCTCATATGATCGCGCATGCTTTTGCCAGCTACCAGCTCATCGGGATTGTAGAAGCGGAATGCCAGCGGATTGTCAGTCTTGTTACCTTCGTACACGATCTTTTTGATTGTAGGATAAAACTCAGACATAGGGGACCTCTCTTTCTTGGGCCATGCAGGCCAGTTCAAATATTGCCATCAGGCTGATTTCTTATTATATGCATCACCTTACGGTGAAGCGGGCCGATTGATTCATGTTCTCGCTTATGACTATCTCGTTTCTTGTCCAGCTGCAGGCCGGCGGCCTGGTGTTATCAAGAAGGTAATCGAAAAGTAGCTTTATAGGTAGATAACCCTGTATATAAGGCTCCTGTTCGATCGACGCAGTGATAACTCTGTCCTCCAAAAATCCTTCCATACTGGGCGTCCTGTCGAAGCTGACTAACTTGACTCTGCCAGCCAGTCCCGCTTCAATTATCGCTCTGCAGCAGCCTGCTGTCCCACCGGCAGTCAGATAAACCGCATCAGCCGGCAGCAGCTGATCTCTGCCTCCCGCAACTGCAGCCGGAGCGAAGAACTCTCTTGTTATATTATACGCACGCACATCATCATCTTCAGTCTCAAAAATATCTATAACCTTCACATTGCTGTAATGCTCTTTCAAAGTACTGTAGAAGCCATGAATCCTCTGATTGTGACCAAGCATACTGACTGATCCTGTCAAAACCAGAACACGCCAATTTCTGCCGTCTGCCAGCCTGCCCAACAGGCCTGCTGCGGTCGAACCGCTTCTGAGGTAATCATTACCAACATAACATAATCTCTTAACACCGCTTATATCGGTATTGAATGTCACCACTGGTATTTTTCTCTCGTCCAACTCTGCAAGCTTGTCAGAAATCATCGCGTGATCTATTGGAACAATTGCCAGTGCCTGTGCTCCCAGCTCGATCAGCTCATCTATCTGCTGAAGCTGCTTCTCTGGTGAGAAGCCCTTCATTGTACGCCATATCAGCTTAAGTCCGAAATCAGCTAGCTCATCACCAGCTCTGCGTTGCCCCTCAAGAATAGCGTCGAAGAAATCATTGCCATCAGATGGCATCTGAATTCCAATCGTCAACGGGGCCTTGTGCAATCCAAGAAGCTTGCCTGCTCTGTTGGATCTATATCCTAACTGATCAGCGATATCGAGCACATGCTGCTTGACCTCCGGTTTTATTCCAGGACGGTCATTAAGCGCACGATCGACTGTGCCGCGTGAAACACCAGCAATTTCAGCTATTTGTTTAATCGAAACGCCCATGTTCACACCCTTCCCCGTGCTCGAGCACGTATAACATAATAATATAACGCTTAACAGAGTCTGTCAAGCGTTA